>DAINRM010000004.1:0-45681 GCA_036741875.1 Patescibacteria group bacterium
AACAAAGGAGCTAAAAAAATCAATGATGGCTGATCTTTTTAAATATGGCGGACCATCTTTTAGGCAGGGAAGAAAATTAAAGAAAACCGAAATTGGAGAGATACCGGAGAATTGGGAAGTGGTGAAGTTGGTGGAGGTGGTGAGAGAAATTATATACGGTATTTCAAAAAAAGGTGAAAAAGAAGGCAAATATCCACTTTTAAGAATGAATAATTTAGAAAACGGAAAGATAAATTGTGAGGATCTTCAATACGTAAATTTAAGTGATATGGATTTTAAAAAATTCAAACTTAAAAAAGGAGATATTCTTTTTAATAGAACTAATAGTTTAGAATTAGTTGGGAAAACGGCACTTTTTGATTTGAATGAGAATTTTGTATTTTCATCTTATCTTTTAAGAATTAGAACCTTTAGTGATAAACTTTTACCTGAATATTTAAATTACTATTTTAATTTTGAAAAAATTCAAAAAAACTTAAAAACTCTCGCTTCAAGAGGAGCAAGTCAAGTAAACATTAGTGCTTCAAAGTTAAAAAACTTCCTTATCTCTCTCCCCTCTCTTTCCGAACAACAAGAAATTGCTGAAATTTTGCAAACAATTGACCAAAAAATTGAAATTGAAAAAAGAAAAAAAGAGCTTTATGAAGAATTATTTAAAACAATGCTAAATAAAATTATGAATCAAGAAATTGATGTTGAAAACATAGAAATTTAAAACAATGCCAATGGATTTAGAAAAAAAATTAGTTGAAGAGTGGGCAATAGAGAAATTAAAAGAAAGAGGATGGAATTATGTTGAGGCAGAAAAATTGAATAGATTGAGTTTTGATGAGCCTTTACTTGTTGAGAATTTAAAGAAAAAAATTTTGGAAATTAATAAAGATATTGAGTTAACTGAGGAAGATTTAAATGCGGTGTTGAATAAATTAAAATATGCTCCAACAGATCAAAACGGACACAAAGAAATTTTGAAATACTTTAAATATGGAGTGCCGATTAAAACAGAAAAAGAAAGAATTGTAAAATACATTCAACTTTTTGATTATAAAAATTTTCAAAATAACGATTTTATAGTTACTAATCAATTTAAATTTTTTGGCAGAGAAAATATCAAGCTCGATATTATTTTAATTGTAAATGGTATTCCTTTGGTCAATATGGAATGTAAAAATCCTTATTTAGATAAAACAAATTATAATGATGCATATAAACAAATAAAAAGATACGAAAAATCAGCATCAGAACTTTATAAATATATTCAAATTGGAGTTGGTTTAGCTGAAATAGTTAAATATTTTCCAATTGTTCCTTGGCTTGATGATGTAAAACAAGAAATTTGGAGGTGGGAAGGTTATGAAGAAGATGAAGCAATTTTTGAAATGTTAAGACCCGAAGCTTTACTTGATATTTTAAAGAATTTCATTTTTGTTCGAGAATTTCGTGGAGAAATGACAAAGGTTATTGCAAGATATATGCAATACAGGGCAACAAATAAAATTTATCAAAGAGTTGTTGATAATTTGGCAGGAAAAACAAAAAAGAATAAAGGATTGATTTGGCACTGGCAAGGTTCTGGTAAAACTTTGACAATGATTTTTTCTGCTCACAAACTTTATTTTGAACTTGGAAAGCCAACAATATTTTTTATTGTCGATAGAAGAGATTTAGAGAGACAATTTAATGATGAGTTAAGCTCTTTAGATTTAAATTTTGATTTTGAGAAGATAGAAAGCATTAATGCTTTAAGAGAGGTTTTAATTTATGATGATTATCGAGGGAAAAGAGGAGTATTTTTAACTTTAATTCACAAATTCAATTTTGAAGAGGAGTTTTTATTGAGCGAGCTTGAAGAGAAAGGGGGAATAAAAAATAGAAAAGATGTAATTTGCTTTTTGGATGAAGTTCACAGAACTCAATATGGACAATTGGCGTTAAAAATGAGGAATGTTTTAAAGAGTGCATTTTTCTTTGGTTTTACTGGCACTCCGATTTCTTTTAAAGACAGAAACACTTATCGAGAATTTGGCTACATAGACGAGAAAGAAATTTATTTGGACAGGTACTTTATAGATGAGGCAGAAAGGGACGGTTTTATTGTACCGATAGTTTATGAATCTAAAAAGGAAAAAATTAAATTAAAAGATGAAGATCTGGAATGGTACCTTGAGAAAATAGATGTTGAAGATATTGGTGATGAAGTGGAGATTGGTCGATTGAGAGAGGAAGTGAGAAAGAGGATTAATGAAATTAAAGTTATTTTGGAGAATCCAAAGGAAATTGAAAAAGTTTGTGAAGATTTAGCAGAGCATTTTAAAGTAAATTTTGATGGAAAGTTTAAAGGATTAATTGTCACTGGAAGCAGAAAAGCCTGTGTTAGATATAAAAAAGTTTTAGATCAATTTTTGCCTCCAGAATATAGCGAGGTTGTGATGACATTTAGTCAAGAGGACGATGAAGAAATTCAAGAATATAGAAAAAAATTATTAGAAAAATTTAGAATCAATGATACCAACGAAATAATTGCTCAAATAATAGAAAAATTTAGAAAAGAAGAGTATCCAAAACTTTTAATTGTTACTGACATGCTCATTACGGGTTTTGATGAACCAAAACTTGGGGTTTTATATTTGCACAAGATTTTGAAAGGCCACAGATTGCTACAAACTATTGCCAGAGTGAACAGGCCTTATATTGAGAAAAAGGCAGGTTTGATAGTTGATTACGTTGGAATTTTCAAGTTTATGGAAAAAGCCTTCGAGGCTTATTTGGATGAAGATGTGAAAGTTATTAAAAAGGCAATTAAAGATAAAAAAGATTTTTTTGAAGAATTTTTGAAGATTTTAGACGAATTGAAAAATTTATTTGGAGATATTGTTGGAAAATTTGAAAGAGAAAGTTTTTATAAAGGGTTTGAAATTTTAAAAAAAGAAGAAACAGGAAATAAATTTGTGAATCTGTACAGAAATTTGAGACGTTGGTATGAGCTTTTAGCCACAGATGAAAGGATGATCAAATATTTGATAGATTATAAATGGGTTTCTGCGCTTTATGAATATTATATAAAACTTACTCGTCCTGAAATTGATGAGCAAAAATTGGAAAAATATTTTCAAAAAACAATTAATTTAATCCATGAATTGACAGAAGTTTCAAAGTTCAGGCAAAAAATAAAACCAACGATTGTCGATTTAAACTATATAAAATCTTTGAGAGAATCTAATTTAACAGAAGAACAAAAAACAATCGGAATAGTTTATGCTTTAAGGCACATTTGTATCCTCAATCAAAAAAATCCTATTTATAAGAGTATTGCAGAGAAAGTTAGAGAATTGATTAAAAAATGGGAAGAAGATGAAATAGATATCGCGACATTGGGAGTTGAAGTAGAAGAGATTTTGGAATATATAACCAAAAAAGAAAAAGAGAGAAGGGCTACAGAATTAAATGAAATAGAATTTGGGACAAAATTAATTTTGGAAAAGTATGAAAAGGTAAAAAGAGAAGATGTTGAAAAGATAGCAAAACAAATTTTTGATAAAATTCAAAATAGTTTATTTCCAGATTGGAATAAGAACCCAGCAATTGTAAGGGAAGTTTCAAGGAAAACAAGAGAATATCTTGCTGAAATGAGACAAAATTATAATTTAAGTTATGAAGAATTTGATAAATTGCATCAAGAAATTTTCGATTTTATTATTAATTTATGAACAAGAAAATTTTAGTATTTAAAAGAAAAGTAAAATATTTGAGATTAGAGGTAAGTTTAGAAGAAGTTAAAATAATTTTGCCTGAAAATTATGTGATGAATGAAAATGAGATATTAAAAAAACATTCAAGATGGATCAAAAGCAAGATCGAAAGACTAAATGAGATTAATAATATTGCTCAAAATCTTGAGCTCTATAATAATGAAAACTTAAATGATCTAATAAATAGTTACATTGAAGAAATAGGAGAAATTTTGAAAACTAGACCCATCAAAATATTATTTAGAAAAATGAAAATAAGATGGGGGAGTTGTTATCACAAGAAGAAAATTATTATTTTTAATAAATTTTTGAAATATTTGCCAAAAGAGTTAATAAAATATGTAGTGTTGCATGAAATGTGTCATTTAATCATTAGAAATCACAAAAAAGAATTTTGGCTGTTGGTTAAGAAATTAGATCCAGAGTTTAAAGAAAAAGAAAAACTACTTGCAGGATATAGATTAAAAATAAATTTTATTAATACATAGTTTTATAAGAGGCATAAAAAGCAAAACAATTATTAGAAGAGGCAAAAAGAAAAGTTGAAAAATTAATTGAAGAACAATTTAAAAAGTGTAATAAAATAATATCTGAAGGGTCGCTGATGTTTTTAAAAATTTTAAAAATGATATATCAACTTTTAATCTTAATTTCAGCTTTAAGTGGATTTTTAGTTGCGAGATATATTTATAATCATAAATCTAAGAAAAAAGTTTTAGTTTGTCCTTTAAAAGCATCTTGTGAGCCAGTGATTCATAGTAAATATTCAGTATTTTTAGGTTTAGATTTGACTATCTGGGGAATGTTTTACTATTCTTTTATTTTTTTGAGCTATGCTTTATATTTAATTTTTAACTTAGATATTGATTTTTTTAAATTTATTTTATTTTATCTTTCTTTATCTGCCCTTCTTTTTTCTTTATATCTGACTTTTATTCAGATTGCTAAATTGAGAAAATTTTGTTCTTGGTGTTTACTTTCTGCTTTTTTGTCTTCCGTAATTTTCTTTTCCAGTTTTATTATTTATCGCGAAAGTTTAACAGTTTTAGCTCAAGAATTTAGAAATTTTTCGGTCTTTCTTCATGCTCTTTCTGCAGGAATAGGTTTGGGTATAGTTATTGTTGTTGATTATCTTTTTTTCAATTTTTTGAAGGATAAGGAAATAGATGAGAGAGAAAAAGAGATAATGGAGTACCTTTCTGATCTTATATGGTTTTTAATGGGAATAATATTTGTATCAGGTTTCTTTATTTACTTTTCAGATATGGAAAAATATCATTCTTCAACAAAATTTATGGTTAAAATGTTTATTTTTACGGTTATTACAATTAATGGTTTGATTTTAAATACTTTTATTTCTCCTAAATTAAGTGAAATTAATTTTGCAAAATATAATAAATATTCATTGATGGCTTCTTCAATGGGAATAATTTCTTTTGTCTCTTGGTTTTTAGCATTTTTACTGGGAAGATTAAAATCTATTCCTTTAACTTTTCTTGAGGGGGTTTTTATTTATTTTATAATAATTTTGATAAGTCTTATTTTAGGAAATTTTATTTTTAAAAATAAAATTTTAGAAAAATGCAAAGTATAAAAATATCGGAACGTACGACATCCGATATTGAATTATGGTAAAAGATTTATTAGATTTATTAAAATTTTTAAATAAAAAATTTAAGCAAAAATGAGGAACCTTTATACTAAACATTCTAATATTCTATAGAATGTTAGAATATTGTTTTGTGTTGAGATAACGAAAAAATAGCTATTTTTTGTGAAAATTTAGACGTGTTTTTTTATATGGTATAATAATAGATAATTTTAAGAAAAGCCGCCTTAAATTAAAATAATGAAAATATGAAAAGAAGAAGATTTTTTGATTCAAGTAGGGTAGAAAAAGAAGCTGAGCGGAATCTTGATAGGAAAAGAGAGGCTGAAAAGTTGAGAGAACTTTTAGGAGAAATTGCAAAGATTTTAAGAAATCAACAAATTCCTGTTGATGATGAATGCAGAGTTGATATGAAAAGTTTTTCGATTATTTATGGTGACCCACGTATTGATTTGGATATTCAAAGAGTAAGAGAATCAAAAAAAGGGCGGAATGCGAATAATTTGGAGGATAGATTACTAACAGACGGAGAAAGACTTGAGGTTTTAAAAACAATAATTTTTCACAAATTTTTAGGTGAAAAGTTTTTTGTAGTAAGATCTTCGGTTTATGATGACCTTACTAATAATGTTGATAACTTAATTGTTGAAAAAGAAACAGGAAATATAGTTTGTGCTTTTGATGAAGTAAGTTCATTTGGTAAAGATTATGAAAAAAAACAAAATAAAGTTTTATATATAAATCTAAGAGGTGGTGCTAGATTAAAATATGGATTTATATCAGATGGATCTTTATTAATCTTGCAGGGTATAAAAAATATTCCTATTTTTTACTTATCCTTATCGCCAGAATTTATTGACAAAGGGATCAAAAAACTATCATCAAACCTAAATGAAATATCAGATTTCGAGCGAAAGCTAATTGAGTATTTTCTAAAAATTTTGTTAAACCAAATACAACAACTTAAATTAATTAAATCATTAAATCAAACGTTGGCTCAGCGCATTGAAAGTTTTAGGCAATATTTGGAAAATAAATCTTGGAAAATATCTGAAGGGGTTCTATGAAAATATAATAAAATTTTTAATGAACTCCAAATATAAGACAAATCTTTATTTAGAGAGTGGATAGACAAATGCTATGCTGATTTCACATCAATGTAATGAATTAGCTAATTTTTTTTTATAATTAAATTAATGAAATACATAAAATTTTTTAGTGAAATTTCAGCAGAAGATACTCCTTTAGTTGGAGGAAAAAATGCTAATTTAGGTGAAATGTATAATAAGTTGGCTGATGTAGGTGTTCCTGTACCTAATGGCTTTGCGATAACTGCAGAAGGTTATGATTACTTTATCAAATTTAATAATTTAGAAGAAAAAATTCATAATATTTTAAAGGGTTTAAATACTCATGATATTGAAGATTTACAAAAAAGAGGAGAAGAAATAAGAAATTTAATTAAAAATGGTGAATTTCCAGAAGATTTAAAAGATGAAATTATAAGTGCTTTTAAAAAATTAAAAGAAGAATACGGAGAAGATTTAACAGTAGCAGTAAGAAGTAGTGCTACAGCTGAAGATCTTCCTTCGGCGTCATTTGCAGGGCAACAGGAAACTTATCTTAATGTTTCGGAAAAAGACTTGCTTGAAAAAATAAAATATTGTTTCGCTTCGCTTTTTACTGATAGAGCCATTTCTTATAGGGAAGATAAAGGATTTGATCATTTTAAAGTTAAACTTTCTGTTGGAGTACAAAAAATGGTAAGATCAGATCTAGCAAGTTCTGGTGTTATGTTCACTATTGATCCAGATAATGGTTGTCCAAATGTTATTGTTATTAATTCTGTTTTTGGTTTAGGTGAACTTATTGTTCAAGGAAAAGTTATTCCAGATGAATTTATTGTTTTTAAAGATGGTGAAGATTTTCCTATAATTTCTAAAAAATTAGGAGAGAAAATAAGAAAAATCGTTTATGCTGAAAATGGCGGAGTAAAAGAAGTTGAAACTTCTGAAAAAGAAAAAAATATTTTTTCTTTAATTGATGAAGAAGTAAGTTTACTTGCTAAATATGGTTATTTAATTGAAAAACATTATGGAAAAGCAATGGATATTGAATGGGCAAAAGATGGAGTTGAAAATAAACTTTATATTGTTCAAGCAAGACCAGAAACAGTTCATTCTATAAAACAAGTTTGGTATGAATATAAATTAAAAACAAAAGCTGAGCCTATACTTAAGGGAATTGCTATTGGAAGTCAAATAACTTCTGGAAAAGTTAGAGTAATTAAAGATGTAAGTAATATAAATGAATTTCAAGCTGGAGAAATCTTGGTTACTGAAATGACTGATCCTGATTGGGAGCCAATAATGAAGATTGCGAAAGGAATAATAACAGAAAGAGGAGGGAGAACGTGCTTTACAGGGAATACGAAAATATTGACTAATAAAGGTTATATGAACATTAAGGAAATAGTAAAAAGATATAATAAAGAAGAAATAAAGGTGTTATCTTTAAACCCCAAGACTTTAAAGTTAGAATGGAAAAAAGTTGTAAATGGTTTTGAAAGAGAGGCTAAAGTGATTAAAATCCATATTTCACAAACAGGGACACAAAAAAATAATTCTATCCAAGTAACTCCCGACCATAAATTTTTAACTTTTCAAAACAGGCAATTAAGTGAAATAGAAATTCAAAAAATAATTAATGATCAACTCGGAGTTTTAAGTTTGCGAAAACTTCCTTCTTGTTCTAATCTAAAATTAAATTCTAAATTGGGGTATGTTTTAGGAGCAATATTTACAGACGGTTCTGTTTATTCATCTAGAACTCATGGAGAGATAACTTTTATTCAAAAACAAACACCCGAAAAGATTGAATTTATTAATAAATTAAAGAACTATTGGGTTATGTTGTTTAAAAAAGAAATAAAACAATATAAGGAAAAAGAATATATATCTTGTATTAGAGGAAGGAATATCAAAGGAAAAGCTGGTCATTTGAGATTTTATTCAAAAAAGTTAGCATCTAAATTCAAGTTATATTTCGAAAAAATAGATGAAATAATTTTGAATGCTTCAAAAGAATTCATTTTAGAATTTTTGGCCGGTGTAATTGATGGAGATGGAACATATTCAAGAAAATCCAAGAGAATTAATATTTTCATATCTAAAGAAAAACTTTTACAAGCTTTAGTTTTAGCATGCTTAAGAGTTGACATCTCTTTTCAAGTTACAAATAATAGAAATATTTATAATTTACAATTAGTTGACAATTTTGAAGAAATTTTTAAATACACCAAGAGAGTTAAAGGATTATCAGGAAGAGCTAAATTGGGATCTATATTTTTTAATGCAAAGCAATTATTAAGTGATATTATAGAAAAAGTAAATTATAAAGGTAGAATAAAACCATATGTTTTGAAAAATCTTTTAATTGATGCTAATAAGATAAAAAGCTATCTTATTCCAATGATAAAAGGAACCGCGATAAATCACGAACTTACTAAAATAATTAATTCACCTTTAAAAATGTTAAGAGTATATAAAGAAAAAGATGTAGGAATTAGAAAGGTATATAACATTACAGTAGAAGATAATCATAATTATTTTGTTTTTACTTCTAAATACACACCTGTTTTAGTAGCTAATTGCCATGCTGCTATAGTATCTCGTGAGCTTGGAATTCCAGCTGTTGTTGGTGTTAGTGGTGCTCTAGAAAAGTTAAAAACAGGAGATGAAATAACGATTGATAATTCACAAGGACTTGAAGGAAAAATTTATCAAGGAATTTTAGATTATGAAGTTATTGAACATAAGTTAGAAAAAATTCCAGAAACAAAAACAAAAATTTATGTCAATATTGGAGAGCCAGATGAAGCTTTAGAAAAATGGTATTTGCCAGTTAAGGGAGTTGGTCTTGCTAGAGAAGAATTCATTATTGCTAGTGAAATCAAAATTCATCCTAATGCTTTAATTGACTATCCTAATTTGCCTGAAGAAGTAAAACAAAAAATTGATGAATTAACTCAAGGATATGAAGATAAAAAACAATATTATATAGATAAACTTGCTGAAGGAATTGCTAAAATTGGAGTTGCCTTTTGGCCAAATGAAGTTATTGTCAGATTTTCTGATTTTAAAACTAATGAATATAGAAATCTTATCGGTGGTGAAATTTATGAGCCAAAGGAAGAAAATCCAATGATTGGCTGGCGAGGGGCAAGTAGATATTATCATCCTAACTTTAGAAAAGCTTTTGAACTTGAAGTTTTAGCAATTAAAAAAGTAAGAGAGGAGATGAAATTAAAAAATGTTGTTGTCATGGTACCATTTTGCCGAACACCAGAAGAGGGTAGGGAAGTTATTGAAATTATAAGATCAATTATTCAAGATCCAGAATTAAAGATATACGTTATGTGTGAGATTCCTTCAAATGTCGTTTTAGCTGATGAATTTTTGGAAATTTTTGATGGGATGTCAATTGGTTCAAATGATTTAACTCAACTTGTTTTAGGAATTGATAGAGATAATGAAATTTTATCGAGAATTGCTGATGAAAGAAACCCTGCGGTTTTAAAAATGATCGAAGAGGTTATTAAAAAATGTAAAGAAAAAAATAAATACATTGGCATCTGCGGACAGGCCCCAAGTGATTTTCCAGAAATTGTTGAATTTTTAGTTAAAAATAAAATTGATTCAATTAGTGTAAACCCTGATGTAATAATGAAGACAATTGAATTAGTTAAAGAAGTTGAAAGGAAATTTAATTAATGAAAATCGAAGATATAAAGATTAATAAAATTTTAGATTCTCGAGGGAAATGGACGATAGAAGTTGAAATTTTAAGTGAAGATATAAGAGAAAAAGCAAGTATACCTTCGGGTAAAAGTAAGGGAAGCTACGAAGCAATAAGCTTAAGTTATGAAGAAGTTCAAAAAAATTTAAAAGAATTTTTAAAAGAAATAAAAAATATAGATTTTAAAAATTCTAAAGATTTTGATCATTTTTTAATTGAAAGAGCAGGGAAGAATAAAGAAAAATTAGGAGCTAATTTTACCCTAGGAGCATCAATTGCTTTTGCAAGAGTTTTAGCGAAAAAAGAAGGTTTGGGGTTATGGGAATATTTGAAAAGAGAATACACAAACCACCACGAATCCAAAATGAACTTTCACGAAAAAAAAATTATTCCTGGTTTAATTGTTAACATTATTGGTGGCGGAGCCCATTCTAATAACAATTTAGATTTTCAAGAGTATTGGATAACCACGGATGAACACGAAGTCAATGCGGATAAACACGAATATTTTGAGAAGATTTTAGTGAAAATTTTAGACGTTATTCATAAATTAGAGGAGAAATTACCAAGACCACTTGGAAGGAACGATGAAGGAGCATTTTGCACAGACTTTTCGGATAATTACGAACCATTTTTATATCTTAGGGAATTTAAAAATGATTTTAATTTAGGAGCAGATATTGCAGCTAATCAAATAAATAAAAATTTAAGTTGGGATGGGGTATATAAAAAACTAAAAGAATTAGATGTTATATACTTAGAAGATCCATTTAAAGAAGATGAATTTGAAAAATTCGGCAATCTAAAAAGAGAAGGCTTTAAAGTTATTGGCGATGATTTAACAGTTACAAACATTGAAAGACTCAAAATTGCTTTAGAAAAAGATTCAATTAATGGAGTAATTGTAAAACCAAATCAAATAGGAACAATTTTAGAAACTTTTGAATTTGTCAAATTAGTAAAAGAAAATAATTTATTTACAATTTTTTCACATCGAAGTGGAGAAACAAATGATGATTGGATTATTGATTTAGGAATTGCTTTTGATACTGATTTTTTCAAAATTGGTCCACCTATACAAGGAGAAAGAGTAGCGAAATATAATAGACTTTTGGAAATTTTTAAAATTTTATTTTAAGATAAAATTAAGGTCGGTAATTTGAATTATTTTGTTCATAAATGGAAGTAGGGCTTTTGATGTTAGGTTCTTTAGGCGTGGGATTGGGGCTTATGCTCAGAATTTTTATGAAAATTCCGACATTTTTTGAGGATTAATGCTCGCTTTGATGTCTCTTGCCGCTTTTTTACCACCAACACATAATCCTTTAATTGATGAACATATTGTTTATATAATTGTATGGCAGTACTTTGTCTTTCTCAGTCAGGAAAATATTTGGGTTTAGGAAAATTCTGGAGCCAAACAAAATTAGTAAAAAAATATAAATTGCTAGAGTAAATAGTCGAATTAATTAATAAATTTAACATGAATAATTTACCACCCATTAGTCAGCTTTTTAAAGAATCGCTCTATAACTTCAAAAACAATTTTGTTTCTATATTATTAACTCAGCTTCCAATAATTGGGATTATATTGTTTATTTTTGGTCTTTCTATTATTTTCATTTTAGATAACACCTTTGAGCTATTTTTAGATAAACCAAAAATAAAATTCTTTTTATCATTTTTAGTATTTATTTTATTAACTTTATTAGGATTCTTCTTATATTTAGTTTCAATAATAAGGCTTGAATCAAAAGAATTAAGCTTACTAGAAGTTTATAAAAATTCTGTTAAAAAGATTTTACCATTTTCATTTACAATGATTTTATCTACTTTAATCGTTATTATTGGTTTATTACTTTTTGTAATTCCAGGAATCATCTTTCTTATAAGATTTTATTTTGTTCAATTTATTGCTTCTCTTGAAGGAATCTATTATAAATCTGCTTTAAGAAAAAGCAGTGAATATGTTAAAGGTTTATGGTGGAAAGTTTTTCTGAGAATAGTAGCTCTAATAGCTTTTATATTTTTAATATATTTCATTTTTGATTTTCTTTCCATTGTAGCGTCATTATCATCTATAATTTCTATATCTTTATCATATATAATTTCTATATTTTATATCTTTCTCTCTATTTTGTTCAATTACTCAATAAATATTTTTTCTATAGTTTATATGTACACCCTTTATAAACAAATAAAAAACATAAAAGAAAAACCAAGCTTAGACTAAGTTTTTAGAGCTAAAAAAGAAAAGCAGTTAACCGAAAATTAAATTAATTCTAGTAAAAATTTCTTCTAAAGACCATATACTTTTAACTTCTTGATAAAAAAATAATAATAATAAATTAAAAGATGTCTAAACCTAACCTAAAATTTTAAAATTCAAAGATAGAAGAAGATGTTGTTAAGGGTAGAAAATTATTATCAAACGGTAAAGACGAGGTTGTGATAGATGATTGTGGTAAATAGGGAGTAAGAGAGGCATTACTAAGTTCTTTTAAAATTTTTTCTAATTCAATATAACTTTGAGGTGCTTTAATATCGAACTTTTTATTATAATTATTAAAGTCAATTTTCAAGTTTAATAAAACAGGATATTCTAAATTTTCGTTTTTGATTTCCTCAGAATAGCTTATTCTATATATAAGTTTATTAGAAGGGTTAACATAAAAATAAACAACAGGCATTTTTTTTATTTTTTTAATCTCTTCCTCAATTTGTTTAAATTCATTTTCTTTTAGTTTTGTTTCTTTTGGTAAAATTTCGTTTATTTTTTTAAGAGTAGGTAGGATTTTTTCTTTATCTAAAGTAACAGAAAATTTTCTTAACTCTTCCTTACCTAAAGATACTTTTCCATTATCTTTAACAACTAAGACTTTTGATCTTATAATGATATTATATATTTTGTTTAAATAATTTAAAGTCTCATAAGTTGAAACTTCAGCTTTTAGATATTTGTTTATATTTTTAAGGGAAGGATTAAATTTTTGAAGTTCATTTATTTTTTTGTAATCAATTTTTATCCAATCAGAAAGATATTTTTTTGTAAATTCTGATGATAAAAAAGTTGCTAGAAAGAAATCTAGATTTTTTTGTCTAATATATATACTATCTGGAAGAGCAATATATTCTAATTTAAATTCAAAAGGAAGAAAATCAAATGAAAAAGAAAAATAGCCTTGAGATTTTAATGTAGAAGTAGATTCTCCTTCTATATCACCCTTAAAATCAAAAATTAAATTAACTTTTTCTTTTAATGGTAAATTAAATTGATCACCTAAATAGCCAAAAGGATTTTGTAATGTTGTACTTTTAGTAAGATCTTTCGAGCTAAAAGAAAGCGAAAGACGACCATCAAAAGAAAAAGATTCAGCATTCAAGAATTTATTTAAAGATCTTAAAAATAACCTTTCCGGTGTATTATTAAGATAAGAATATCCCAAGTATCCACCGAAAGAAATAAAACCTAAAAGTATTATTGAAATAAAAATAAATCTAGGATTTTTGAAAAACATTCTATATATAAATATTAATTACTAATTTTCGACTCACATTAACTTTTCATATTATATCATATTTTTTTATAATAATTTATTATATTTGTGAATTTTCTGATATTATTCCACAGTGACGCTTTTAGCTAAATTTCTTGGTCTATCGATATTTCTTCCTAAAAATTTGGCTGTATAATATGCTAAAAGGTGAAGAGGTAAAGTTGTAAGAAGAGGTGTTAATTCTTCTCTTGTTTTTGGTATAAAAATGTTGTCATTTTCTATTTTTGTTTCAAAATCATCAGTAACTAAAATAATCCCTCCACCTCTTGCTTTTACTTCCTCAATATTTGATAATGATTTTTGATAAAGACTATCTTGTGGAGCAATAAAGACAACAGGAAAATTTTCTTCAACCAAAGCCAGTGGTCCATGTTTCATTTCTCCACCAGGATAAGCTTCAGCATGAATATAAGAAATTTCCTTCATTTTTAAAGCTCCTTCTAAAGCTACAGGATAACTAAATTTTCTTCCTAAGTAGAGCATACTTTTAAAATCTTTAATCTGAAAGGCTAATTTTTTTATTTCTTCTTCTAAAGCTAAAATCTTTTCCATTTTTTCTGGAATTAAAATAAGTTCTCTTAAAATTTCTTTTACCTTTTGATGATTTAAATTTCTTCTTAAACCTAAAAACAAACTTAAAAGGAGCAAGGCTGTAATTTGAGAAAAATAAGCTTTTGTTGAAGCTACTGCTCTTTCTGGACCAGCATAAGTATAAATTCCTGCAGAAACTGTTCTTGCTATTGTTGATCCAGGAACATTGATAATTCCTAAAGTTAAAGCTCCTTTTTCTTTTGCTATCTTTACAGCTTCTAAAGTATCAGCGGTTTCTCCTGATTGGGATACAGCCACAAGCAAAGTTTCTTCATTAAATTTATAATTTCTATATCTTAACTCTGAGGCAATTTCTGAATCTACTTCTAAATCAGTGAATTCTTCCAAATAAAGTTTACCCACAAGAGAGGCATAATAAGCAGTACCGCAAGCTGTGAGAATAACCTTTTTAATTTTTATTAATTTGTCCTGAATAAGTTCTAAACCTCCCAGTTTTATTTCTCCCTTTTCTAAGATTATCCTTCCTCTTAAAGTGTTTCTAACTGCTTTTGGTGCTTCATAAATTTCTTTAATCATGAAATCAGGAAAATTGCCAATTTCAATTTCTTCTAAATCCCAATCGATTTTTTGTATTTTTATTTCAACATGATTATTTTTAAAATCTTTAATTGAAAAATTATTTTCTTCAATAAAAGCAATCTCTCCATCTCCAAGAGGAATAAATTCATTAGTAATAAGTTTTATTGGTAAGGGATCAGAAGCAACAACGATTTCTTCTTTATTTTTACCTAAAATAAGAGGACTAGCAAAACGAATAGCTACCAATTTTTTAGGTTCATCTAAATTAAAAATAACTAAAGCAAAACTTCCTCTAATAGAATTTACGGTTTTAAAAATAGCTGTTTCAAAATCGTTTTTTTCTTTCAAAAATTTTTCAATTAGATGGGCAATAACTTCAGTATCTGTTTCAGAATTAAATTTGTGTCCTTCTTTTAAGAGTAAACTTTTTAAAACATCATAATTTTCAATAATTCCATTGTGAACAACAAAAATTTTTCTTTGACAATCAAAATGAGGATGAGCATTATATTCTGTTACTCCTCCATGAGTTGCCCACCGCGTATGACCAATACCAACAAAACCAGTTTTTCCTTTTTCACTAAATTCAGAAATTTTTCCAACTCTTTTTTCTAAAAATAAGCTTTTACCATCATAAACTAAATATCCCCAAGAATCATAACCTCGATATTCTAATTTTTTAAGTCCATTTAAAATAATTTCTTCTGCTCTATCTTTACCTATATAGCCAACTATTCCGCACATGATATAATTAAATTATATGACTTTTAAAGAAAAAATTTTTAAAGTTGTTAAGGAGATAAAGCCAGGAAGTTTTTTAACTTATAAGGAAGTTGCTCAAAGAGTTGGTAATCAAAAAGCCTATAGAGCAGTAGCTAACGTTTTAAAAAATAGCCCAGAAGATATTCCTTGCCATCGGGTTATTAGAAATGATAATCTAGTTGGAGGATATTTAGAAAAAGAGGATTTAGATTGGTTAAAAGCAGGATTTCTTTTAAAGGAAGGAGCTATCGGAGTTATTCCTACTGATACAATTTATGGAATTTGCACTTCTGCTTTTAATGAAAAATCAGTCGAGAAAGTTTATAAATTAAGAAAAAGAAATCCAAATAAACCTTGCATAATTTTAATTTCAAGTTTTGATGATTTGAAAAAATTTAATGTTAAGTTGAAATTTTGGCAAAAAGAAATTTTAAAAAAAATATGGCCAGGAAAAGTGAGTGTGATATTATCTTGTCCATATCAAAAATTTTATTATCTTCATCGTGGCACAAATTCTTTGGCTTTTAGACTTCCTAAAAATAAATTAATTTTAAAGATTTTAAAAATTTCTGGACCCTTAATTGCTCCTTCAGCTAACCTTGAAGGTTTAGAACCAGCAAAAAACGTAAAAGAAGCAAAGAAATATTTTGGCAATAAAGTTTTTTATTTAGATCGAGGCGATTTAATTTCAAAACCATCTAGCTTAATTGATCTTAGAAAAAAGAAAATCAAAATTTTAAGAGAAGGAGAAAATATTAAAAATATAAAGAAATTATTGTTTACCTAAAATCTTTTTAAATTCTAAAGCATTCTCGACAGCATAACCTTCAGCATCATTGTTAAAATAGGCAAATAAAGTTTTTGGTTTTAATTTTTTTATTTCTTTTGCATATCTTTGAAGTTCTTCTTTTTCATATCTGGAAGCAAAAAGATGGGGTTTACCGTGAAATCTTACGTAAACAAAATCACAAGTTTTAATAATTTCTGTTGGCCACCGAGGAGAATCTGAAATCACAAAAGCAACCTTTTTCTTTGACAAAAAATTATAAGTTTCTTTATCAAGCCAGGAAAAATGTCTAAATTCAATTGCTAATATTACATTGTTAAAGTTTTTTAAGAATTTTTCTATAATTTTTAAATTTTTCTTAAAACTTGGCGGAAGTTGAATTAATATTGGTCCAAGATTTTTTCCTAAAACCTTATAACCTTCAATTGTTTCTTTTAAAATTCTTTTATCATCTTTATTGAGTTTGAGTTTTCGAAAATGAGTAAAAAATCTATGAAGCTTGATTGAAAAAAGAAAATTTTTATTTACTTCTTTTTTCCATCTTTCAAAAGTTTCTTTTTTAGTGAAATGATAAAAACTTGTATTAACTTCAACAGTATTAAAATATTTTGAGTAAAATTTTAAAAAGTCTTTAGAAGTCAAATTTTTAGGGTAAAATTTTTCTTTCCAATGTGAATATTGCCACCCAGAAGTACCTATATAAAGTTTCATTATTTTTATTGTGGGCTCGGCTGGATTCGAACCAGCAACCTTCTCGCTGTGAACGAGACGCTCTGCCATTGAGCTACGAGCCCTATTTATTTTTATTTTAAATTAATTTTTAGCTTTAAAATTAATATTGTAAATGATTCATTTAAAAGCAGAAAAAATTTTTGAAATTTTTGGATTTAATCTAACTAATACTTATTTAGCTTCACTTTTTTCTTTATTTTTTATAATTTTTACAGTTTTAATTTTGCGAAAAAAAATAAAAGAAACACCGGATAACCTTCAGGTATTAATAGAAATAATTTTTGAAGGATTTTATAAATTTTGGAAAAACATTACAGGCATAAAGAATCTTAAATTATTTACTTTTTGTTTTACTTTTTTTATTTATATTCTTCTTTCTAACTGGTTTGGAATTTTACCAGGTTTTGGTAGCATTTACATAAAACATCACGAGGAAAAAATTCATCTTTTAAGAACTGCTTATTCAGATTTAAATATGACTTTAGCTTTAGGTTTAATCTCTGTAATTGGGGTTAATTTTATAGCTCTTTCTAAATTAAAGTTTGATTTTATGAAAAAATATTTTTCTCCTATAGGTATTCTAGAACTCTTTTCTGAATTTTCAAAAATTCTTTCCTTTAGTTTTAGGTTATATGGTAATATATTAGCAGGAGAGGTTTTACTTATTGTGGTTAATAGTTTAATTCCGTTTTTAGCACCATTTCCTTTTTTAATTTTAGAAATTTTTGTTGGTTTTATCCAAGCATTAATTTTCTTTACCTTAACAAGTATATTCTTAAAGGTCGCTTTTAGTCATCATTAATTAAAATGAGTCCAGAAGTTTTAAAAACCCTTGCTCCTTCTTTTACCATCGTGTTAGGAGTAATTTTTCCAGTTTTAATGATAGGTAAAATAGGGGCAGAAGCTATGAGAGCTATCGGTCGAAATCCTGAGGCAGCTTCAAAAATTCAAACAGCAATGATCTTAGCTATTGCTTTTGCTGAAGCAATTGCAATTTATGTTTTAGTTGTATCCTTAATTATTAAATTCACATAATGAGAGCTCTTTTAGAATCTTTCGGAGTCGATTATAAGATTCTTATAGCTCAGATAATACACTTTGCTTTAATATTTTTTCTTCTTTATAAGTTTTTGATTAGTCCTTTAAAAAAAGTAATTGAAGAAAGAAAGAAAAAAATATATGAAGGTTTGAAAAAATGGCAAGAATCAGAAAAATTTATAAGAAGAGTGAAAAAATTAAGAAGAGTTATTTTAAAGAAAATTTCTGAAGAAAAAGAAAAAACTTTATTAGAAATTGAAGAGATACGGAGAAAAAGATTGGAAGAAGTAATGCAAGAGATTTCTGATATTAGAGAAAAAATGATCTTCAATTTAGAAAAGCAAAAAGAAATTATGGAAAAAGATTTATATTTAAGATTAGAAGAAAAAGCTCCTAAAATTTTAATAGAGATCTCAAAAAAATTTTTAAGTAGAGAAGATTTGAATGAAAAGTTTATTAATAACATTCTTTCCCAAAAATGAAAGAATTAGAGGCTATAGCTAAAGTGATTTTAAAACTTTGGAAAAATAAAAAAATAAATTTAATTGAAAAAATTATAGAAAATTTAAGAAATGAGGGGAAAATTTATTTCTTAATAGAAGTTTTAAATTTTATTCAAGAATATAAAATAAAACTTGAAGGCAGAGAACCAGCTAAACTTTTCTTAGCATTAGATTATGATGAAAGAAAAATAGAAAGGTTACTTGAAAAAAATTTTAATTTGAAAGTAAAAATAACGGAAAAAATTATAAATGATGAACTTGTTTTAGGTGGCAAAATTTTAACTTCTAATTATTTATTTGACTTTTCATTAAGAAGTTTTTTAGAAAAATTGTTTAAAAAATAAAAATGGAAGATTTGAATTTTTTAATAGAAAAATTAGAAAAAGAATTAGAAAAAATTGAAGCTAAGCCAGAATTAGAAGAAGCTGGCGAAATCATTAAAGTTGGCGATGGTATAGTTTGGGTTTCAGGACTTTATAAAGCATTTGCTTCAGAAATTTTAATTGTTGAAGAAAAAAATATACCTCTTTTAGCTTTAAATTTAGAAGAAGGTCTTATAGGAGCAGCAGCATTAGATGATTTTTTTAAAATTAAGCCTGGTGATATCGTTAAAAGAACTAAAAAAATTATTCAAGTGCCCGTTGGTGAATCTTTAATTGGAAGAGTTGTTGATCCCTTAGGAAGACCGTTGGATGATTTAGGTAATATAGAAACAAAAGAATTTTATCCCCTTGAAAGAAAAGCACCAAGTGTTGTTGAAAGAGAACCCGTTAAAACTCCCCTCCATACTGGTATCAAAATTATTGATGCTTTAATACCCATAGGTCGAGGACAAAGGGAACTTATTTTAGGTGATAGACAAATAGGTAAAACCTCAATTGCTCTTGATGTTATTTTAAATCAAAAAAATGATTCTTTAGAGACTCCGATATGCATTTATGTAGCTATTGGACAAAAGATGTCTAAAATTAGGAGAGTATATGAAATTTTAAAAAAAGAGGGTGCTTTAGATTATACTATTATTGTAGCTACAACCCCTGAAGACCTTCCGATTTTACTTTATCTAGCTCCCTATGCAGGTTGTTCTATTGGAGAATATTTTCGAGATAGAAGTAAAGATGCTTTGGTAATCTATGATGATTTAACAAAACATGCATGGGCTTGGCGAGAGCTTTCTTTACTTTTGAAAAGACCAGCAAGTCGAGAAGCTTATCCAGGAGATATTTTTTATACCCATTCAAGACTTTTAGAAAGAGCAGGAAAACTTAAAAATGGTGGAAGCTTAACTGCTTTACCTATTTGTGAAACTCAACTTGGAGATATTTCTGCTTATATTCCTACAAATCTAATTTCTATTACTGATGGTCAAATTTATTTAGAAACAGATCTTTTTAAAGCTAACTTTAGGCCAGCAATTAATATCGGTCTTTCTGTTTCTCGTGTGGGTTCAAAAGCACAAACAAAAATCATAAAAAAAATTGCTAGTAAGTTGAAGTTAGACTTAGCTCAATTTAGGGAATTAGAAGAATTTGCTAAACTTTCAACAGAACTTCCTCCAGAAATCTCACAAAAAATTAAAAGAGGTAAAGTTTTAATGGAAATTTTAAAACAAGAAAATTTTAAACCATTAACTTTCGAAAAAATTGCTATTTTAATTTATGCAGCTAACAGCGGCTTTTTTGACGATTTTGAATTATCACAAATTAAAGAAATAGAAAATAAACTTTTAAGTTATTTAGAAATAGAAAAAAAAGAAATTTTAGAAGAAATTATTACTAAAAAGGATTTAGATGAAGATTTAGAAAATAAAATTAAAGAAGCTTTAATTTACTTTTTCGAACAAATTAAAAAATGAAAACAAAAAATTTAAGATTTATTAGGAAAAGAATAAAATTTTTAAACAATTTTCAAAAAATTACTAAATCTATTAGTCTTATTTCTGCTATTAAGTTTCAAAAGGTTTATCAAAAAATCACTCGCATCATTTTTAATGTTTTTTATCTTTTAGATATTTTTGAAGAAATATTAAAAAGACATCCTCAAACCTCTAAAAAATTTTTAAATTTAAAAATCAATGAAAAAGGTAAAAATTTAATAATTTGTATTGCTTCAGACAGGGGTTTAGCGGGAAGTTTTGATTATTTTATTTTTAAAAAAACAGAAGAAATTTTAAAAGGAGATTTTTATTTAGGAACTATTGGATTTAAAGCAGAAAAATATTTTAAAAAGAAGTATCAATTACTTTTTAGCTTTAGTAAATTTGAAAACGTTTTACCTGAAGATTTTGCTAAAGAACTTTTAAGTTATCTTCAATTTTTAATTGAAAAAGAAAAAATTAAAGATATTTATCTTATAAGACCGAATTTAACCTCAAATGGATTTATGGTAGAAAGCTTAAAAATTTATCCTTTCGATTTAAAAACCCTCGATGAGCTTCTTGAAAAAATTAAGGTAAAAACAAAAGAATTTGAAGGTTTAAAAAAAGAAGAAACAAAATTTAGAGAATTTAAATACCTTCTTGAACCTTCAGCGGAAATAATTATTAAAACTATTATAAATCAAGTATTTCATTTAGTTTTTTATGCTCTAATTTTAGAAGCACAAGCAGCCTTAGAATTTGCAAGAACAATAACGATGAAAAAAGCAAGTGAAAATGCTGAAGAGATTAAAGAAAAAGAAATTCTAAATTATAATAAAATGAGACAACAAAAAATTACCGAAGAAATAATTGACATAAGAAGATGAAAGGAAGAATAATTCAAATTATAGGAACAGTTGTTGATGTAGAATTTGAAAAAGAAATTCCTGAAGTTTACGAGGTTTTAAGAGTTATCGAAAACGGACTTCTTTTAGAAGTTGAAAACATTATTTCTTCTAAAAGAGTAAGATGTATATCTTTCGAAAGTACCGATGGGCTTTATAGAGATATGGAAGTTGAAAGAACTTATAAAAAATTAACTGTTCCTGTTGGTAGAAATGTTTTAGGAAGGGTTATTAATGTCTATGGAGAACCTATTGACAATAAAGGACCTATTAAAGCAGAAAGATGGGAAATTATAAGACCAGGACCAAAATTTACCAAACAAAAACCAGAAATTGAAATTTTAGAGACTGGTATAAAAGTTATTGATCTTTTAACTCCAGTTATTAAGGGAGGAAAAGTTGGACTTTTTGGTGGTGCTGGAGTAGGGAAAACAGTTCTTTTAATGGAGCTTATTCATAATATTGCCTATAAATATCAAGGATTTTCAATTTTTGCTGGTGTAGGTGAAAGAACCAGAGAGGGTAATGAACTTATTTTAGAAATGGAAGAAAGTGGCGTGATTAAAAATGTAGCTATGATTTTTGGACAAATGAATGAAGTACCAGCAGCCAGATTTAGAACAGCTTATGCAGGAGTTACTTTAGCAGAATATTTTAGGGATGTTGAAAAATTAGACGTTTTATTATTCATTGATAATATTTTTAGATTTGTTCAAGCAGGTTCAGAAGTTTCAGCACTACTTGGAAGATCACCTTCTGCTGTTGGTTATCAACCAACTTTATCTACAGAAATGGGAATGCTTCAAGAAAGAATTACTTCAACTGAGGATGGTTCAATTACTTCTTTTCAAGCCATCTATGTTCCTGCAGATGATATCACTGATCCAGCTCCAGCCACAGTTTTTTCTCATTTAGATTCAACCATTGTTCTTTCAAGAGAAATAGCAGAACAGGGTATTTATCCAGCAGTTAACCCATTGGAGTCTAATTCCTTAGCTTTAGATCCAAAAATCGTTGGAGAAAAACATTATAAAGTAGCTACAGAAGTCCAAAGAATTTTACAAAGATACCAAGAATTAAAGGATATTATTGCTATTTTAGGAATAGAGGAACTTCCAGAAGAAGATAAATTGATTGTTTATCGAGCACGAAAAATTCAAAAATATTTATCACAACCATTTTTTGTAGCTGAAAGTTATACAGGTAGAGAAGGAAAATATGTACCCTTAGAAAAAACAGTTGAAGAATTTGAAAAACTTATAAGTGGAGAATACGATGAAGTTCCTGAGGATGAATTTTATATGAAAGGATTATTAAATGAAAAATGAAAAAATTTAAACTAGAAATTGTCGGTATAGAGAAAAATTATTTAGAAGAAGAAATTGAAGTTTTAATTTGTCAAACAGATTTAGGCGAAATTTCTATCTTAGCTAATCATCATCCATTAATTACTGTTGTCAAAAAGGGAGAAATAAAAATTAAAAAAGATAATGAAGAGAAAAAAATATTTTTACCATTCGATTCAATTTTAGAAGTTAAAGAAAATAAAGCAAGAATTTTAGTTATGTTTCCAATTTAAGAGCATAATAATCCTAAAATTATTCTATAATAACAAAAAATTTTTTAATTCGTGATTTTATAGATATTATTATTTATATTCTAACATTAAAAAGTTAAAAAAATAAAGTAATAATTTTAATAAATATTCTTATATACTTTTTACGTCGTTTTTTGTTAAAATATTCTTATATTAAGTAAATAAAAAAATGATTTTTTTATTAATATTAGTCTTATATTTTACCTTAATACCTTATAAAAAATCTTTAAGTAATGATATTTCTTTTAATGAAAATCTTTTTGTTTTTGAAAATAAAATTCATTGTTTGATTTTTAAAAATTTGCAAAATTTACCAGAAAATAAATTTTTAGTTTATAAATATTCCGAAAGCACAGCTTTAAAACTTAAAAGGCCGTGGTCAATTATCGAAGAAGGTAAATGTTATGAATATGGAGGTGAAATTTTCGAAGTTGAAATTGTTAATGGAAACGAAATTGAAGAATTTAAAAATTATAAAAACGAAAGCATTTTTCAAAAAGAAAATGTAAGAAAAATTTATGATTCTAGAGAGTTTGTCTTTGACTTTATCAATTCTGATAATTATTTTTTTAATATTTTAGAAATTTTGCCTACAAAATATGACTTTGGATTATTTATAAGGTATAACGCTGTGAGCTTTAGAGAAGGAGAAATAAAAGCTTTTATAAAAGTGGAGGAAACATTAAATTCAAATAAAGATTTCATGACACTGAAGGAAGAACTGGAAGAATTAGCCAAAGAATTTAACCATATTTTAAGAAATTGTGATAAAAGAAAAAGGATCGAACATATTATAAATGTAAATTATGAAAATGGTGAAATAATTCTTAGAAAAGAGAAAGAAGTTTTTCTTTTAGAAGATAATAAAAGACTTGAAAAAGATTTTATAGTTAATAGCCATGAAAAAATGACTATAGATTATTTAAAATTGTTAGAAGTAATAGGATGCAGAGAAAGTTATAGTGAATTTATAAACTATAAAAAAGATAAGATTAATAAAATTGACGAACTGTCAGAAAAGTTATATTATGAACTTAGAAAATTATTAGAAGATATTATTAAAAATGAATATAAAAAAGAATTTTTGTTAGAGGAAATATTAAAGCCAAAAGACCCAACTATTATTTCTTATATTTTAAATTATGTAAAAGAAACTCAAAATTATATTGAAAAATCATCTCAAAAATTAACAAACGAAGAAACCCATGCTAATAAATTAGAAGAAACTAAAGAAAACCTTCAGAAAATTAACAGTGATTATTTAATAAAATCTAAATCCGATCGTATTTTAAAAATTTATTTCATTTTACCTCTTTTTTCTTTATTAATTCTTTTAATATATCTTGTTATTAAAAAGAAGTGAATGCTTTTTAAACATTTTGTGATTTTAAGTTTTATAATAACTCAATTTTTTGAAATAATTTTAATTAATCTAATTTTAAAATTTAAAAATTTTCTTAGAACAATTTTTTTGATTTTTTTATTTAATTCTTTTACACATCCATTAGCTATTTATTTATATGTGATTTTAAGTTGGAATTATTTTTTAATTGAAGGATTTATAGTTTTTATAGAGTCGATTTTTTATAAAGTTTTTTTTAATTTTTCGTGGCAAAAGAGTATAACCCTTTCTTTTTGTGCAAATACATTTTCAATTTTAGTAGGATTATTTATTAAAGATAGTTTAATAAAGTTATTATTTTATAATTAAAAAACTAAGGGTTTTTTAAAATATCGAATATGTGTTTTATAATTAGTTTATGATTTTAAGATTATTGATTTTATTTTTAGCCTATCCTTTCACAGTTTTTGCTCATTGTCCTCTATGCGTAGGTGGTGTTATAATTTTAACATTTTTAGGTTATGAAATCGGAGTTAAAAGAATTGTTTTAGGATTCTTAACCGGAGCCTTAGCTGTTGCTTTTGCTGAGTGGATAAACAGGCTTATTAAAAGAAAATTGTTTAAAGGGCAAGGTTTTTTAATTATCACTTTAACTTTTATTTTAACTTATTTACCAGTGAAAAGTTATATTTTTAATTATTACTCTTTATATCTAACAAATTTAGGTATTAATACTCCAATCTTGATCGATAAATCTTTAATTGCAGGACTCTTAGGTGGCATTTTGGTTTATGTTGCTCCTTTTATAAGTAGATGGATAACTCAAAAAAGAGGTAAAACTATTCTCTTTCAAAGAATAATTGTGACTTTAATTTTACTCATAATTTTTGCTTTAATTTTACAATTTATTTAAAATTAAATTATGGAAATAAAAACATCAGAAGAATTAACCAAAAAAATTAATGAACTTAAAGAAAAAGTTGTTGATCTTTCTGCAGATGAAGATTTAGCTATTGGAGTAATGAATTTAATTAGCATGGAAGAGCATCTTTATTTTACTGCTGAAAAGACACAAAAAAGAGAATATTTCGACTTACTCAATCAAGTAAGAGAGATAAGGAAGAAAATGATGGAAAAATTAATTGGCAAGCCCGAAGGAGAACTTTGGTGCTTTACTAAACATACACTTTCAGCTAGCATGAGACTTATTGAAGTAGGTACAAAACTTCAAAGCCAAAATAAAAAAGACGAAGCCAAAGAAATTTTTGATTTAGCTTATGATCTTTTTAATATTTTTTGGGGGATAAAACTAAATATTATTAACTTAGAAAATTTAAAAGAAGAATCCAAAGTAGTTGAAGAAACAAAAAAAGACTTTTCTCTTAAAAAACTAATTGAAAAATTAATTGATTGCTGTAAGGAATAAATTTTTATCTGTTTGTTGACAAAAATACCCCCATGGGGTATAATATATTATAATGATGAAAAAATATATTTGCCCTATGGGATGTATAGATCCGCAAAATGAACCTGGAAATTGTCCTGAATGTGGTATGAAGCTTGTTGAATTCGAAGAGGAAGAAAAACATAAAAAACATAAATCAGAAGATGCCGTTGGTCATAAAGCCGAAGATTTTCTTAAAAAATTTTGGCTTTCTTTAATTTTAACTGTAATTATCATTATTGCTTCCTTTTATTCTCTTGGGGTTACTCTAGATCAGCTTTTCTCTTTGATTTTAGGTTCGTTTGTTTTCTTTTATGGTGGCTCTGTTTTTATTGTTGGAGCTTATAAAGAAATAAAAGCAAGAAATCCTGGAATGATGACTTTAATTGCTTTGGCCATTTCTGCAGCTTATTTATACAGCCTTTTTATAACCATATCTGGATTAATAAGTATTTATCAGCGTTCATCCTCAAATGCATTTTGGTGGGAACTTACAAGCTTAATCACGATTATGCTTTTAGGGCATTATTTTGAAATGAAATCTGTTTCTTCATCTCAAAGAGCCTTAAAGGAAATTGAAAAATTATTACCTGATCAAGCAGAGCTAGAAGATGGAAAAATTATTTCAATTAACGAACTTAAAATTAATGACATTGTTTTAGTAAGACCTGGAGGGAAAATTCCTGCTGATGGAATTGTTATTGAAGGAAAATCTGAAGTTAATGAAAGTATGATAACCGGTGAAAGCAAGCCTGTTTTAAAAGAGGTCGGCTCTGAGGTGATTGCTGGGACAATTAATGGTGATGGTATTTTAAAAATTAAAGTGACAAAAATTGGTGAAGAGACTTTTCTAGCAGGAATAAAAAAGTTAATTTTAGAAGCACAAAGATCAAAATCTAAACTTCAAGTTTTAGCAGATATTTTCGCTAAATATTTAACATTTATTGCTTTAGGAATTGGTTTTTTAAGTTTTATTATCTGGCTTTTAGTTCAAAAAGATATTGGTTTTGCTTTAGAAAGATTAGTTACAGTATTAGTAATAGCTTGTCCGCATGCTTTAGGCTTAGCTGTACCTCTTGTGACTTTAATTTCAACTACTTTAGCGGTTCATCATGGTTTTTTAGTTAGAAATAGATTGCAGTTTGAACTGGCAAGAAAAATTGATATTATTTTATTCGACAAAACAGGAACACTGACAAGTGGGAAGTTTAGTATTAAAGAAATTATTTCTTTTCAGAAATTGAACGAAAGAGAGATTTTACAAATAGCTGCCGCTTTAAGTCAATTTTCTTCACATTTTATCTCTCAAGGGATTTTAGAAAAAGCCAAAGAAGGGAAAATTGAAATTTTAAAAGTTGAAGATTTTGAGAATTTACCAGGTAGGGGAATAAGAGGGAATATTAATGACAAAGTTTACTTTCTTGGAGGTGATAATCTTTTAAAAAGTTTAAATTTAATTCCCCCAAAAATAGAAACTATCGGCACTATTGCCTATTTGGTCGATGAAGATAAAAATATTCTTGGAGCAATAATTTTAGAAGATGAAGTAAGAGAAGAATCAATTTTTGCTATACAAGAGCTTCATAAATTAGGGATCAAAATAGCTATGATCACTGGTGATAAAAAAGAAGTTGCTGAAAAAGTTGCTCAAGAACTTAAAATTGACGAATATTTTGCTGAAGTTTTGCCTCAAGAAAAAGTTGAGAAAGTAAAAGAGCTTCAGGAAAGAAATTTAAAAGTTATGATGGTTGGTGATGGTATCAACGATGCTCCAGCACTTATGCAAGCTGATGTAGGAGTTGCTATTGGTACTGGAACAAATGTAGCTATAGAATCTGCAGGAATTATTTTAATAAAAAATGATCCAAGAGATATTGTGAGTTTAATTAAACTTTCAAGAATAACTTATCGAAAAATGATTGAAAATTTATTTTGGGCTACAGGTTATAATGTTTTTATGATTCCTTTAGCTGCTGGTATTTTAGCCTTTAAAAGAATCTTACCTCCACCAGCTTTAGGAGCCATTTTTATGTCAATTTCAACAATTATTGTTGCTTTTAATGCTTTAAGATTAAGAAAAATAAAAATATCGGGACGTCCGACATTCCGATATTGAAATTTATAAATAATGGATAAAAAATTGAAAAGAAGAATTTTGAAAAGATTAAATATAATTAAAGGGCAAGTTGAAGGCTTGAGAAATATGATTGAAAATGAAAGATATTGTGTGGATATTTTGATTCAAGCTTCAGCAATAAAAAGCGCCATTTCTTCAATTGAGAGAGATGTTTTAGAAAATCATTTAAAGACTCACGTGATAGAGCAAATTAAAAATAAAAAAGAGAAAAAAGCTGTCGAAGAATTAATTAAAATTTATAAATTGAAAAAATGAAAAAACGCAGACCTTACGCAGATTTTATAGACTTAGCGCAGACAAATAAATTAATTATCCTCCTTTTTTTATTTTTATTCTTTTTTATTTTATATCCGCATCCATCTGTGTTGGCCCATTCTGAATATTTTGAATTAAATCAAGAAATTCAAAAAGGAAAAGAATTAGTAGAAAAATTTTATAAAGGAGAAGTAAAATGCCAAGATTTAGCTGATGAAGATTTTCATTCTATTGGAGAATATGTTATGGAGCAAATGATAGGAGGAAGTGATCATTTAAAAATAAATAAAATGATTGAAAATATGCATGGCAAAGAAGGAGAAGAGTTAATGCATATTAATATGGGAAAAAGATTTTTAGGTTGTGATGGAAATCAAAAAGAATTTTGGGGAATGATGCCAATGATGCCAATGATGAATAATAATATGCCCATGATGGGATATTGGGGATTTTGGAATTGGAAAGGTTGGAATTATTTAGCTCCAATTTTTGGAATTCTTAGCTTTTTATGGCTTTTAGTTATTTTATCTTTTCCCATTTTAGTTTTAATTTTACTTATTTTGGGCATACTATATTTAATAAAAAAATTAAAGGCTGAGATTAAAAAAGAATAAAGCTATGAAAATAATAGAAAAAGAAAATAAAAAATTTTATCAGTGTGAAGAATGTGGACATATTTATGAAAAAGAGGAATTAGCCAATAAATGCGAAAATTGGTGCAAAGAACATAAAAGTTGTAATTTAGAAATCGTAAAATATAGCGTAAATATGGAAAATAAAACAAATTTTAAACAACTTCTTTTAGTGATTTTAATTTGTGGAACCCTTATCTTCGTTTTGACAAATTTAAAAGTTCCATCATTATCTAAAAAAATATTCGAAGAAAATAAAGTAAATGAAAATTTAGTTAATCAAATAATTAGTCAAGTTTTACCTCATCAGGGTTTTCAAACAAGACTTGTTTTTGGCGATGCTATTAAAAAAATGATTGATTGTGGAGTTATTGATTTAGAAAAAATGAAAAAATTATACAATGGTAAAATTCCTGAATATATTCAAAAAGCAATTGAGGGAAATAATGAACAAATAGTAATTAATCAAGAAACTGCAAATTATCTTTTAAATCTCTTGTGGCCACTCGGACTTTCAAATAAAACTGAATTTAATAAAAATATTCCATTTAGTGAAAAAGAACTTCCTTATTTAGCTTCAACTGGTGGTTGGTGGTTAGGAAAAGAAGATAATGGTGCTGTTTATTTTAATAAATGTGAAATAATTAAATTGACACCAGAAGAGGAAAATTTAGTTTATAAGGTTGCCCAAAATACATTCCGTCCTTGCTGCAATAATTCAACTTTTGCTCAAGATTGTAATCATGGTTCAGCTCTTTTAGGAGCTTTAGAAATCGCAGCTTCACAAGGATATTCTGAAGATGAACTTTATAAATTAGCTCTTCAATTAAATTCTTTTTGGTTCCCGCAAAATTATATTGAGACAGCTATTTATTTTAAAGTTTTTGAAGGCAAAGATTGGAAAGATGTTGATCCAAAATTAGTTATGTCAAGTAATTATTCTTCAATTTCTGGTTGGATTCAAAATGTTAATAAAAAGGTCGCTAGTTTAAATTTACCGCAAATTCAATCAGCAGGCGGGTGTGGATTATAAAAAATGAAAAATAAATATTTAATTTTCGGAGTTTTCATATGTATTTTAATTGTTGGTTTTTATTATTTTTTTACCGCGAATGAGCGCCAATACAACACGGATAAGCGCGGATACAAATTAACCGCAGTAGTTTATAAAACTCCTCAATGTGGCTGTTGCGAAAATTATATTTCTTATTTAAAAGTAAATGAATTTAAAGTAGAGAAAAAAGAAGTAAATGATAAAGAAATTGAAAATTTAAAAAGAAGTTTAGGAATTCCAAAAAATCTTTGGTCTTGTCATACTGTTTTATTAAATAATTATTTTGTTGAAGGTCATATACCAATTTCAGCTATTGAAAAACTTTTGACTGAAAAACCAGAAATTAATGGAATTGCCTTACCGGGGATGCCATCTGGTTCTCCTGGAATGCCTGGCTTTAAAATTGAAAAGTGGAAAATCCATTCAATTAAAGATGAAAAAGATCAAGGAATATTTATGGAAATTTAATTTTTATACTTTTGAAAGTTTAAATAATAGAAAGTGAAATCAAAAAAGTTTATAATTAAGATGATGAATTTTAGAGAATTAGTGAAGAAGAGATATCTTTTTTGGGATGTAAGTAAAATTGATCCTTACAAGAATGTTGATTTTATTATTCTAAGAATTTTACAGTTTGGAGATATTGATGATTTTAAGTGGGCCCTAAGTTTTTATGGTCAAGAAAAAATTAAAAAAGTCTTTATGAAAATTGGGAAAAAACTTGATAAAAAATCTTTAAATTTTTGGAAACTTTATTTTAAAAATAAAAATTATTAATGAAAAATATCAACCCAATACCTGAAAATATAAAGAAAGCCTAGTCTATTTTAAAGATGCTGAAAAAGAACCTATGCCTAAAATGATGAAAAAAGTTAGCTGGCAAGAAGTTAAAGAAAAGATTATTAGTGAAGTTAGGTCGAAATTAAGCAGATTAATTAAATAAATGGACAGAAGTTTAAAGATAACAATCATTATTGGGATTTTAGTTCTTTCTTTTTCAGCTTTATGGTACGTTTATGAATATAGTCAAACTAAACCAAATCTGAGAACATTTACAGTTGTTGGCGAAGGTAAAGAAATTGCCATTCCCAATGTTGCCGAAATTAGAATTGGAGTTATTACTGAAGGTCAAGATTTGAAAATTTTACAAAAAGATAATGCTGAGAAAATGAATAAAATAATAAATTTTTTGAAAGAAGTGGGTATTGATGAAAAAGATATTAAAACAGAAAATTACTCTGTAAGTCCAAAATATGATTATTATAAGTATCCTTACAAAATTGTTGGCTATAAAATTAGTCAAGATTTGAAAGTTAAAATTAGAGATCTAAACAAAATCGGAGAAATTTTGTCTCAAGTAGTAAATTATGGAGCTAATAATATTTCTGGTCCTAATTTTACAGTTGATGAGCCAGAAATTTATTTAGAAAAAGCAAGAGAAAAAGCAATTAAAAATGCTAAAGAAAAAGCAGAAAAAATTGCTAGATCAAATGGATTTAGATTAGGGAAAATTATTACTATTTTTGAATCAACACCTTATGATTTTTATCCAACTATGTTAAAAGAAGCTGGAGGAGCAGAAACCGTTCCAATTACTCAAATTGAACCTGGTTCCCAAGAAATCAAAGTCCAAGTAAATATAACTTATGAGATAAAGTAAATCATGCTTCAAGAAATAAAAGGGGATATAACAAAAATTGAAGCAGATGTTATTATTAATGCTGCAAATACAGAACTTATCCATGGTGGTGGAGTAGCGTTAGCAATTGCAAGAGCAGCAGGAGAAGAATTAATTAAAGAAAGCAAAAAGATAGGATTTGTACCAATTGGAGATTTTGCTATAACTTCTGCAGGTAATCTTAAAGCTAAAAAAGTTATTCATATTCCAACAATTGATTATAAAAGCAACAGAAAAATAACTTATGAAGAATTAGAGAATGTTTTAGAAAAAGTTTTTAACTATTGTAAAGAAAATAAACTTTATAAAGTTGCTACACCTCTTTTAGGCACCGGCGTCGTCGGTTTAGACAAGGAAAAGGTGAAAGAAATAATAAAAAGCTTATCAGAAAAATACACAAAATTAGAAGTTATTATTGTCGAAAAATAAAAATTCATTATCAAAAAATATTGTTGAAAATAAAGCCATGTCATTAAAAATAAAAACTTTTGATACAAAACATTCTAACATTCTATAGAATGTTAAAATATTGTTTAGTATTAAACAAAGAAATAAATACTGATCAAAAATTTTGATATAACTTCTGCAGGGAATCTGAAAGCTGAATATGTTTAAATTAGATTTTGTGATAAAATATATTAAAATTAGATAGGTCGATTTCAAGCTTAAATAAAGTTATATGAAAAAACAAATTTTGCTATCAATTTTATTAATTTTATTCTTTACTTTTTTATTTTTTAAAAATTTGACTTTTGCTCAAGAAAATAATAGGGTTGGTATTTTGCCCACGAGCAATTTTTATTTTTTAAAAGAATGGGCAAGAGGAATTAGAATGTTTTTTACTTTTAACCCTGTTTCTAGAGTAGAGTTAGAATTAAAAATTAGCGATGAAAAAATGACTGAACTTGCTGTAGTACTAGAAAAAGAACCACAAAATGAAAAAGCTTTAGAAAAAGCTTTGGCAAATTATCAAAAATCTAAAGAAAAATTAGCTCAAAGATTGGAATCATTAAAAGAAACCTCAGAAAATCCCAATGTTGATAAATTATTAGATAAAATTGTTGAACAAGAAGTAAGACATATTGATGTTTTTGATAATATAACTCAAACAAGAAAAAAATACGATGGGGCTAATGTCCCCGTAATAAGAGGAAGTGCTTCATTTGGTGCAAGAATTGTTGGTTCTAAAGATAGCCCTGAAAAATTTGCCCAAAGAATAAAATCTGCCATTGAAAAATTACCAGAAAGAGAATTGAAAAATTTTCGAGCAATTGAAATTATTGATAGATTGTCTGAAAATTTAGAGCCAGAGATAACAAGCCAATTAATTAAAGTAAGAGAAGAATATTTTGAAAAGTTAAGTAATGAGATTGAAAAAATAGGCGAACGGGCCGGTAGTGAGGTTGAGCCTGAAATAATTTCAAAAATCAAAACTCTTCCCGGAGACCCTGTAAAACACTTAATGATTTTAGAAGAATTAGAACAAGATGCTGCTTTAAGAGGAATAGAGAAAAAAGATATAAGGCGAGGCATGGTCATTGCAAAACCTCAAGCAATATCATTAGCAAAAGAAGCTTTACTTGAAGAGATCTCCTCTAAAGAAGATGTTAAACAAAAAGCAGAAGAACAAATTAAAAGAGCAGAAGAAGCAATTAAAAAGTTAGATGAAGAATTAGAAAAACAACTTCAAGAGAGAAGATACAGCAATCCTCTAAATCAATATCCACAAACTGTAGGCAAAATCGGTGCCGGATTAGAACAATCTCCCCAAATATTATCAAATCAAGCTAAAGAACACTTAGAAAAAGCAAAAAAAGCTTTTGAAGAAGGAAAATATGGTGAAGCTTTTGGTTTAGCAGTTTCTGCTCAATCTTTAGCAGAAAATGGATTAAGAATATTGCTGAATATTGAATTTTCTTCCATAAAAGAAGCATTACCAACATCAACTCAACCTACTCCAGAGCCAACACCTATATTAAAAGAACCGCAATTAAAAGTTCCTACACCAGTAACGCCACCTCAAAAACAGAAGTCTTGTCCAACAATTGTTCCTGATTGTCCTCTTGAAAATTGTCTTAAAGCAGGAAAGGAATTGGAAACAAAGTATCCTGGATGTGATTATACTTCAAGTTGCGAAAAGCAGTGTCAAATTGAAAGCTGCGGTCCGATGCCTCTTTATCCGACAAAAGAAGGCTGTGAAAGAGTTTGTAAAGATGGAAAATGGCAAGATATTTGTAGTCAACAGGAATCTGTAAAACCTATAGAATTAAAACCTATTGAACTTCAAAGACAAATCGAAATCCAACGTTAAAAATTAAATTATGTCTTATATAATTTTAGCCCTTCTTTCAGCCTTAACAGCAAGTTTAGTAGCAATTTTTGGGAAATTGGGACTTAAAAATGTTGATCCGATATTGGCAACAATGATAAGATCTTTGATTATGACAGGATTTTTTAATTTTGACAAAGTTTAGCAGTCATGTAGCTGTTATTGACAGATTAAGTTTAGTTTTCGTTATTTTGCTTTCAGCTCTAATTTTAGGAGAAGTTTTTAACTTAAAAGTAGCTTTCGGAATGCTTCTTATTATTCTTGGCGCCATCTTAATTGTTTTAAAATAAAATATAATATAAATATGAATTTACCTATTTTGGTCCATTTTTGCCAACGAATTTTTAACAGGGTCTTATGAATATTTAAAGATTTTTTGTGATTTCTTTTAATATCTCGATCCCTAAAATGAACTAGTAAAATGTAAAAATTTTTAAATACTAAACATTCTAATATTCTATAGAATGTTAGAATATTGTTTTGTATAAGCAAGATATAACAATATAACAAGATATACAAGATAACAAAAATAAAAAACAATTGTAAAATAAAGTTATGGAAAAAATTGGGTAAGGATTGGCAGAAGGATTGACGCAGGGATTAGTTCAGGGTGTTATTATTGCTCTTTACATTGTTATAGGGGTTTTTCTTTTTTGTTTCTTAATAGGTTTTTGATTTTTGGAAAATTTAAAAAAAGAATAAAAAATAAAATTTTAAGATTTTTTATTAGGATTGTTTTAAGTTTTATTTTTGCTGTTTTAGAGGTTTTAGTTATTATTAATATACCCGGTGAAAAACTTGAACCAATTATTATATTTTTAAAAAATTTACTTAAATAAAATAAACCGGCAGATTGTTATTTTGCAAAATAATACTTTTTCTTTTTTTATCACAATATAATTTGATGGCTTTAATTTTTACTCCTTTGTTTTTAGCTATTTTTAAAAGTTCATAAATTTTAGGATCAGCATTTTTGTTTGGAGAGAAAGCAGAAATATTTTTCATTCCAGCAATAAAAAGGATAATTGAATTTTTATGGTTTATTAAATCTTTGATATGTTTTTGGCCCCTTGTTGAAGGGCAATCTGGATACATAGCAAAATTTTTATATTTCATAACAGCACTTTTAACTTCAAGAAGATATTTTTTCTTTTTATACTCAATTAAATAATCTATTAAAGAATTATTTATTCTAAAATTTCTTTTTAAAATTTTTGCCCCTTTAAGCCAGCCAATGTAATTTTTCTCTAAAGCAATTTTAAAACACTTCATTTGAAGCGAGGTGTCAATGATTGAAAAAATATTTTTATTTTCTTGCACCATCGAAATTCTAAATTTTAGCTCATTTTTATTTTTAATTGGCAAAAACAAAGCTATTTTACCCTTTTTAATAAAATCCTCTAATCTTCCAGTATTATTTAAATGAGCTAAAACAATTTTATTTTTTATTTTTGCTTTTACTACAAACCTGTTTAATCTTCCAATAATCACTCCTTTTTGAAAATTGTTTATTTTTAATAAAGTTTTCATATTTTTATTATAATTAGATTATGAAACCCAAAATAATTCCTGTTTATCATGCCTCTTTAATTTTAGATTGGGGAAAAATTATTTATGTTGATCCGGCTTGGAATGAAGATTTATATAAAGACAAACCAAAACCCGATTTAGTTTTAATCACTGATATTCATTTTGATCATTTAAATATTGATGTTTTAAAAAGTTTAAAAGGAGAATTTTTGATCATAGCTCCCCAAGCTGTTTATGAAGAACTTACAGATGATTTAAAACAAAAAACAAAAATTTTAAATAACGGTGAAGAAACTAACTTTGAAGATTTTAGAATTTTAGCTGTGCCGATGTATAATTTAACACCTGAAAGACTTGGTTTTCATCCCAAAGGAAGAGGTAACGGCTATTTAATTGAAAAAGAAAATTTTAGAGTTTATATTGCTGGGGATACCGAAGATATTCCAGAGATGAGAAACTTAAGAAATATTGATATTGCTTTTATCCCTATGAATCTTCCTTGGACAATGTCGGTTGAACAGGCAGTAAGCGCAGTTTTAGAGTTTAAACCTAAAAAAGTTTATCCTTATCACTTTCGAGGCGAAAAAGAATTTAGTGATATTAAAAAATTTAAAGAATTGGTCGAGAAAGAAAATAAAGATATTGAAGTCATTTTAGAAAATTGGTATGAGTAAATTTAAATATATCATTATTTTTGCTTTGGTTTATTTTTTCTCACCCAACGGCCTTTCCTCTTTACCGAATTTATCTATTAATTATCTTTTAAAAGACGTTTTTAAATTAACAGCCACACAAGCAGCATATTTTAGTGCTATTTCTATTTTAGGTTGGGCCATAAAACCACTCTGGGGATTAATCTCTGATCTTTTTCCAATTAAAGGCTCAAGAAGAAGAAATTATCTTATTTTGACAAGTCTTGTCGCTTCTTTTTGTTGGCTTATTTTGGCTTTAACTTCAAATTATAATGTTTGGCTTTTACTTTTAATTTTAACTTTTTCCTCTTTTGCCTATGCTTTTCAGGATGTTGTTACTGATGCTTATATGGTAGAAATTGGTAAAAAAGAAAATAAATTAAGAGAATTTCAGTCAGTTCAATGGATGGCAGTTTCTTTAGCTCAAATTATAACTGGTTTTGCTGGAGGTTTGGCAGCAGAAAGGTTAGCTTATCAAACAACTTTTGCAATTGCTTTTTTCTTTCCTTTTTTAGTTGCTTTAATTACCTATTTACTTTTAAGACACGAGCCAGAAGCAATTTTAAAATTTTACGAATTCAAGCAAATTTTTAAGACAGTTATTTTAAACAAAGAATTTTTATTAATTACTTTATTTCTTTTTTTATGGAACTTTTCACCTTCTTACGGAATGCCATTTTTCTATTATATGGTTGATGAATTAAAATTTTCTAAAATTTTGATTGGCACCTTGGGTTCAATTTCTGCTTTTGGTTCAGCTTTAGGAGCAATTATTTTTGGAAGTTTTTTAAAAGTAATCAATTTTAGAAAACTTCTAATTTTCAGCATTTTAATTGGTGGTTTAGGAACATTCTTTAGTTTAATTTACCTTTTGGATATAGTTAAAAATAATCAACCATTAGCTATTGGTCTATCTATTTTTGATAGAATAGTTTTTAGTGCCCTGGGAATGATTGCATTTTTAACGATGCTTACTTTTGCTGCTCAAAAAACAGAATCTTTAATTGCTGGCAGTATGTTTGCTTTTTTAACCTCAATAATTAATTTAGGCTCAATTGGTTCAAGCTTTTTAGGCGGTTATTTATATTCAAAAATTGGCTTAGGACCACTTATTATTGTTTCGGGTTTAACTTCCCTTATGATCTTAATTTTTATTCCATTTTTGAAAATTGAAAAATGAAAAGCTTTATTTACTGGGTTATTTTTGTATAATATTTTTATAATATTTTTAAAATAGAGATCAATTTTAAAAATTTAAATTTAATTGGTCGAGATTAATTATTTTATAAAAATGGCTGGATTTGATCAATATCACGAACCACCAGAAGAATTAAAAGAAGAAATTAGAGATTTTGCCAGGATAATTGCTTCTTTAATTGAAGAAGCAGAAGCAATTAATTGGTATCAACAAAGAATTTCTATTACCAAAGATCCGGAAGTAAGAAAAATAATGGAACATGCTCAAGAAGAAGAGTTCGAACATTTTGCTATTGATCTGGAGTGGCTTACAAGAAAATTACCAAAATGGAGGGAGGTTTTAAGGGCTATTTTATTTAAAGAAGGTGATATTTTAGAAAATGCAGAAAAATGGGAAAAATCAAAGGAATAAAAATAGCTATTTCGGGTTTAACTGCTTCGGGAAAGTCAACTTTAGCTAAAAATTTAGCAGATTACTTTAATATTAAAAAATATTCTACAGGTGAGATTTTTAGAAATTATGCAAAAGAAAAAGGAATAGACATAGAAAAGCTAAGTTTTGAAGTTGAAGAAAAATTTGATAAAATGGCAGATGAAGAAACAAAGAGGATATGTGTTTTTGAAGATAATTTTGTAATTGAAGGCAGATTAACTATCTATTTTTGTGAGAATGCTTTTAAAATTTACATTTATGCTGATAAAGAAATAAGAGCAAAAAGATTAGCCTTAAGAGAAGGCTTAAAGTTTGAAGAAGCTTTAAAAAAATTAGAAGAAAGAGACGTTTATGATTTATCTAGATATAAAAAAATTTATAAAATAGAAGATTATGAAAAAGAAATGAAAAGTATAGCTAATTTAATTATAGATAGTTCAAATTTAAGCATTGAGGAGGTTTTTAATATTTCTCTTTTTAATTTGAAAGAATTTTTTAAGATAAATGATTAAAGAAAAATTGTTACAATCAAATTTTTATAAATTCGAGTATATATTAGATGATAAAACAATAGGAAGGGCTTTTCTTTTTATAATTTATAATGATCTTCATCAGAAACCATACGGATTTTTAGAAGATGTTTTTATTGAAGAAGAATATCGAGGTAAAGGAATTGGTAAAGAGCTTGTAAAAAAAGTAATAGAAAAAGCAAAAGAAATAGGTTGTTATAAATTAATTGCTACAAGTAGATTTGAAAGAGAAAATGTGCACAAATTTTATGAAAGTTTAGGATTTAAAAAATGGGGTTATGAGTTTAGATTAGACTGTGTATAAATAAAATGGTGATGACCACAGGTGATAAGAAGAATTTCATTTTTGTTTTTAAACTTAAAAATGATGGTAGAAATAAATCTACGTATAAATAGCGATCGCTTTTTATACGTCTAAAATGATTTGTGAATTTTGGAGGTGCGACGTTACAATATTGTCAATTTAAATCACCCGGATTATAAACGGATGTATCACCCGGATTTAGAGCGGATATTTGTATATCCAATAAACATCTAGGTAGTTTTTATTCGATATTCATCCTAGTAAAAATTATTATCTAGTAGCTTCATATAATGCTTTAATTTCTTCATCAGAGAGGGCGCGGTTAGAAGTTAGCTTACTAAGCCTTGAGCTTGATTAATTAAATTTTTATCATTTCCTGCTGAAAATAAGTAAGGAAAGTTATCACCATCATTTTTAGAAGCTTGATTTTATGATCTTCTAACATAGCATATAAAGCATAACTTCCTCCAGCAACAAAGGATTGGGATTTCATTTGAGGATATTATAACACATATGGTATAATTATTATTACAAATTTTAATTTTTATAATAATTATTGCGGGGTGGTGGAGTAGTACCACGCGGGTCTCATAAGCCCGAGACGCCGGTGCAAATCCGGCCCCCGCAACAATAGTCGATTTATTTAAAATAAAATATAAAAATGAAATGTTTAACATCTACCCTTTGCTTCTTTCAAGGTTAATTTTGGGTTTTTATTTTATTTTTAATTCCGTTAATCATTTTCGTAATTTAAATTATTTAGCCGGCTGGGTTCATAGTAAAAGCGTTCCTTATCCTAAATTATTTGTAATTTTTTCAGGTGTTTTGCTTTTAATTGGAGGTGTTACTATTTTATTAGGTTTTTATGTTGAAATAGGAGTTTTATCTTTGACAATTTTTTTCTTACCAGTTACTTTTATAATGCATGATTTTTGGAGAGAGCAAGATCCTCAAATGAAAATGATACAGATGATAAACTTTATGAAAAATTTAGCTTTGTGGGCAGCTATTTTAGCTTTACTTTTTGTTCCTCAACCCTGGCCATTTAGTTTGAACTATTAGAAACACAGTTTAATGAAAAAAATAGTAATTTTAGGAGGTGGTTTTGGTGGCGTTTATACTTTGAAATACTTACATAAATTTTTTCATAACGATAAGGAAATAAAACTTATTTTAGTTAACAAGAAAAATTATTTTTTGTTTATCCCTTTAATTCACGAATTCGCTACTGGAAGTATTTCTTTAGAAAATTTAGTTGAACCAATTAGAGAAGTTATTAAATGTTGTGATTATGAATTTATTCATGGAGAAGTTAAAAAAATTGATTTAGAAAAGAAAATTGTTTATGTAGATAATCAGGAAATTTCTTATGATTATTTAGTTATTGCTTTAGGCTCGAAAACAGCTTTTTATAATATTCCTGGAACAGAAGAAAATAGTTTTACTTTAAAATCTTTGGATGATGCTATAAAACTTAGAAATCATTTTATTCATATGTTTGAGTTAGCGGCTAAAAGTCAAGATGAAGGAATTTTAACTTTTGTTCTTGTTGGTGGCGGAGCTACTGGTGTTGAACTTGCCGGTGAGATGTCAGATTATTTTTATAAAACTTTCTCTAAAATTTATCCTCAAGAAATTGTTTCTCAAGTAAGAATTATTTTAATTGAAAAAGGACATGAATTAATACCTCAATTTTCACCAAATTTAAGAAAAATTGCTTTTAATGTTTTGCAAAAGAAGAAAATAGAAATAGTTTTGGGTAAAGGAGTTAAAGAAGTTGGCAAAGATTTCATTAAATTAGATGATGGAACTTTGATAAAAACAAAGACAGTTATTTGGACAGCTGGAGTTGAGCCAAATTTACCAGAAATTGGTGGTAAGATAGAGAAAGATAGTAAAGGAAGGCTTATTGTTAATGAATATCTACAAGTTAAAAATTATGAAAATGTTTTTGCTATAGGAGATTGCTGTTATTTTATTCAAAATGAAAAACCATTGCCTCAACTTGCTCAAGTGGCTGTTAGACAAGCAAAGACTACAGCTAAAAATATTTTCAATTTAATTCAAAATAAACCCTTAGAAAAATTTGTTTATAAACATCAAGGAGATCTTATTTCTTTAGGAAGATTTTTTGCTATTGGAGAAATTAAAGGCTTTTCTTTTTCTGGTTTTGGGGCTTGGATTTTGTGGCGAGGAGTTTATCTTTCGAAAATTATTTCCAATAAAGATAAAATTAAAACTTTTATTGATTGGCTTTTGGATATCTTTTATCCAAGAGATATTACTGAAATATAAATGCCTGAACTTCCTGAAATAGAGACAATAAAAAGATATTTAGAAAAAGATTTAACTGGAAGAAAAATTAAAGAAGTAAAAGTTTTAAATAAAAAAAGTTTTATTGGTGACAAAAAGAAAGTTTTAAATTCTAAAATTTTAAAAGTTGAAAGGGTAGGGAAGATGATTGTTTTGAAACTAGACAATAACCTGAATTTACTTTTTCATTTAAAATTAACAGGACAACTTATATTTAATGACTCATTTAGAAATTCAGAAATTAAAAAAGAAACCCGAGTTATTTTTATTTTAGATAAAGGCTTTTTACTTTTTAATGATGCTCGAAAATTTGGTTGGGTGAAAGTTTTAAATGATAGAGAATTAAATCAAGAATTAAGTAAACTTGGTAAAGAACCATTTTCTTTAAGCTTTCAATATTTAAAAGAAATTTTCTCAAAAACAAGAAGACCAATCAAAATTGTTTTAATGGATCAAGAAAAAATTGCTGGTATAGGAAATATTTATGCTAATGAGGCTTTATTCTTAGCAAAAATTTACCCCTTAAAACCATCAAATAAACTTAAAGATGAAGAAATAAAAAATCTTCTTTCAGCTATTAAAAAAATAATTCAAAAAGCAATTAAGCTTCAAGGAACTAGTTTTAGGTTTTATATAAAACCAGATGCAAGCAAGGGCAAATATCAAGAGAAATTTTTAGTTTATCAAAGGAAGAACGAAAAGTGTTTGAGATGTCAAAGTAAAATTAAATATATTAAAATTGGAGGCAGAGGAAGCTTTTATTGTCCGAGTTGTCAAAAATGGAAGGAATAGTTTTATTTAATAAACCTAAAGGGTATACTTCTTATCAAGTTGTTGAGTTCTTTAAAAGGAAAACTCAAAAAAAAGTTGGACACGGAGGAACTTTAGATCCTTTGGCTGAAGGTCTTTTAATTTTAGGAATTGGAGAATATACAAAAGAACTTTCAAAATTTTTGAAAGAAAGTACTAAAACTTATATTGCCAAAATTACTTTAGGAGCAAAATCAACAACTTATGATAGCGAAGGAGAAATAACCTGGATTGATACAGACCTAGCGCAGATTAATGAAGAAAAAATAAAAGAAGTTATAGATTCTTTTATTGGAGAAATAGAACAAGTGCCTCCGCCATTTTCAGCAGTAAAAATTAAAGGAAAACCAGCATATCTTTTAGTAAGAAAAGGAGAAAAAGTAGATTTAAAACCGAGAAAAGTCAAAATTTATGAATTAAAAATTTTAAATTATAATTGGCCAAACCTAAGAATTGAAGTAACGTGTTCTTCAGGTACTTATATTAGATCTTTGGCTAATGATATTGGTGAAAAGTTGGGTGTTGGCGGTTATTTAAATGAACTTAAAAGAATAAGAATTAATGATTTTACTTTGGAACAAGCTTTGACTTTTGAAGAAATTGAGAAAGATTTTTTGGAATTTTATGCTAAGGTTTATGGAAAAGTTCAAGGTGTTGGTTATCGTTATTTTGTCAAAGAAAGAGCGCAAAATTTAGAGATTTTTGGTTATGTAAAAAATTTAGAAGACGGAACGGTTGAAATTTTAGCACAGGGAAAAGAAAAAAAATTGCAAAAATTGATAGAAAATTTAAAAAAAGGACCGCTTTTAGCAAAAGTTGAAAAAATAGACATAATTTTTAGAAAACCCTTAGATATTTTTAAAAATTTTGAAATTATGAAATAAAATAGAAAACAAATTTATACATAAAAACTTTTAATATGAGAGATGTAACAAAAAGATTCGAAAAAAGAATAAAATTAGGCGAGGGGTCGAAATTGATTATTGAAAGTTTAGAAAATAAAAGAATCTATAATCCTTCAGCTCCATTTCAAATAAATGGAGAAGGCCTATATTTATTTTGTCGAGTTGATGACATAAGAATTGTTCAATTAAAAGATAGATTTGGAATTTTTACACGTCCTCAGGGAGAAAAATTTTTAAAAGGAAGAACTTGTTATTTAGGAATAGAAAATATTGAATATTTAAAAAATGAAGAAATCTACTTAAAAGCCGAAATAGTAGATCTTTTTTTAAATGAAAATGAATGGGTGGGAACAAACGATGTTTATTTTTTAGATGAAAATAATTTAGGAGTTTTAGGTCATTTTGCTTTTCAAAAAGACGTTGTTTTTCCTGGTGGACTTTTAAAAACAGAAGATAATAATTATATTCTTTGTTGTGGTTTAAGCGATGAAGAAATAGGGGTTTTAAAAATTAAAAATCCATTTGAGTGAGATAATTTTAGGACGTACGACATCCAAAGATTAAAATGAAGAAAATTTTAGGAGTTAATAAAAATGTTTTTTATTTAAGTTTAGTAAGTTTATTAAACGATTTTTCTAATGAAATGATTTATTCGGTAATGCCAGCTTTTTTAGTTAAATCTTTAAATGCTCCCTTATGGTTTGTTGGTTTTTTAGAAGGATTTGCTGAGGCTTTTAATAATATTTTGAAAATTTTTTCAGGAAGACTTTCTGATTTTTATAATCAGAGAAAAATTTTTGCTGTTTTAGGATATACAATTTCAAGTTTAACTAGATTCTTTCTTTATTTGGTAAATAGTTTTTGGCAAGTTTTTATTTTAAGAATTTTTGATAGAATTGGTAAAGGTCTTCGCGATTCCCCTCGAGATGCTTTAATTTATCTTTCTTCAGATAAAGAAGAACTTAATAAATCCTATAATTTTCATCGTGCTTTTGATACTATAGGAGCTATTTTAGGTCCTCTCTTTGGCTTTTTGCTTTTAAATTATTTTTTGAATTTCAATTATAAACTTTTATTTTTAATTGCCGCTCTTTTTGGCTTATTAGCTGTTTTAACATTTGTTTTTGTTGAGGATAAAAAAGATCCATATTCAAGAAATAAAAAATTTGTTCTTGATTTTAAAATACTTTCTCCTTCAACTAAAATTTACCTTTTAGCCTTTTTTATTTTTTCTTTAGGTTATTTTCCTCTTTCCTTGATCCTTTTAAGAATTCAAACAATTGATTCTTCTTTAAAAACCTTACCTCTTTTTTATTTTCTTTTTAATTTATTTTTCGTAATTTTTGCTTTTCCTTTAGGTAAATTAGGAGATAAATATGGAGAAAAAATAATGCTTAAATTAGGATTTTTAATTGCTTGTTTATCTTTTCTTTTATTTTCTCTTGATAATAATTTCTTAATTTTTCCAGCTATCATTTTGCTTTCTTTAAGTTTAGCTTTAATTGATGGAATGAAAATGGTTTATATTGGTAAAAATATTTCTCCAGAATTTTTAGGTACAACACAAGGAACTTTAAATGCTTTTTATGGTTTCGGCCAACTTTTTAGTGGTTCTTTAGGAGGATTGATTTGGTCAAGGTTTGGTTTTAGTTTTACATTTATTTTAGGAGCAATTTTGATTCTTATTTCTTATGTGATATTAATTATGAGTTTTAAAAATAATAATATTGTTTTATAATTTATGAAAATGATTGAAGAGCTTCATGAAAAGAAAATAAAATTCTTAGAAGAGAAAGCAAATGAAATTAGAAAACTAATTATCGAAATGCTTGTTGAAGCTGGTTCAGGACATTCTGCTGGACCACTAGGGATGGCAGATATTTTTTCAGCTTTTTATTTTCACATTTTACGTCATGATCCTAAAAATCCAGATTGGCCAGAAAGAGACAGATTAATTTTATCAAATGGACACATTTGTCCTGTTCGTTATGCTGCTATGGCTCTTGCTGGTTATTTTCCAGTTGAAGAGCTTAAAACTTTAAGAAAAATTAATTCTCGTCTTCAAGGTCATCCTCATAGAACTTCACTTCCTGGAGTTGAAACATCTTCAGGACCACTTGGTGAAGGTATTTCTCAAGCTATTGGCATTGCTTATGCAGGAATTTTAGACAAAAAAGATTATCATGTTTATTGCATAACTTCAGATGGTGAACATCAAGAAGGAAATACTTGGGAAGCTTATATGTGGCTTGGCAAAAATCCTTTACCAAATTTAACAATTATTATTGATAGAAACTATATTCAGATTGATGGAATAACCGAAGATGTTATGCCACTTGAACCCTTGAAACAAAAATTAGAAGCTTTTGGCTTACATGTTTTAGAAGTTGATGGTCATAATATTCGAGCTTTTGTTGATGCTGTAAGAGAAGCACAATCAGAGTGGAGAAGAACATCTGTCATTATTGCTTATACTATCCCAGGAAAAGGAGTAAGTTTTATGGAGAAAAAATTTGAATGGCACGGCAAACCACCAAATAAAGAAGAAGCAAAAAAAGCCTTGGATGAACTTCGAACATTAGGAGGAAAAATAATTAGTGAGCATCAATAAAGAATTTTATTCTTATTGTATAATTTAGTTAGAAATGTTATTTAATTTTATAAAAAATAAAACCTTCTGGCTAATTTTTATATTAATTGTAATTTTAATTTTCTCCGCTCTTATTTTAAAACAACAAACAAAAGCTGATATACTTTATTTTTATCCTCAAACGTGTTTAGGAAGCTTTGTTAATCCTGAAAAAGCTCAAGGAGAAAGGGAAGTAGGTGATCCGAATTTAATTAATGAATTAAATTCTGCGGTTTATTATGGTGGTTTTAAGGAAATTTATTGCGGCAATTTTCGAGGTTCAATCAAGGAAGGAGAAATTAAAAAAGTAAAATTATATTTTAATTGGATTTTAACAAAAGAATTGAAAGAAAAGCCGGTTATTGAGCAAACACTATCTGAAAGCTTCATAGAAAAAATTCTTCCTTCCAAAACTATTGAGATTAATATCGGAACATCCAAT
>DAINRM010000004.1:45781-47669 GCA_036741875.1 Patescibacteria group bacterium
TAAACACGAATGGCGACGAATTAAATAATACAAATGGCAACGAAATAAATAGCAATAAAATAAACACGAATAGCAACGAAATAGGAATTTCAATAAGTTCAAAAATTTTTAAATTTATAAATTTTGCTTTCGCTCAAACAGAAATAATAACCGAGATACAAACAAGCACATCCAGATTAAAGACTCTTTTTGATATTCATTACACTCTTGACGGTCAAAATTGGTATTATTTAGGGAGCATTAATGAATATAATTGGCAAAATATTAGTTTTGATATTCCTGTCAATAACTGGCTTGATATTTCAAAAATTCAAATAAAAATAAATTCACATCCAGATACTGATCATTTTCTTTATTTAGAGTCAATGTGGCTTGAGGTGGAGTATATTAGCGATGTTAAGGAAATAGTTAAAGATGATACGTCAATTTTAAATAAATCTTTAGCTTTGGATTCAAATTTCGAATATCAAAGATTAATAAAAGTTAAAGGAGTAAGCAATAATAAAATTTTGGCGGTTTTAGATAAAGGGGAAATTTGGCTTTTTGATCTTATATATGAAAAACAAATAAAAATTTCAGAAGATATCAATCCAGATTTTGATATAGGCATCAAAAATGATTATGCTTTTTGGCTTTCAAAAGATAAAAACAAAATTTATTATTTGAATTTGAATGATTTGATTATTAAAGAATATGTTTTAGAAACAAGTGATTTTTCTCAAAGAATTTATTTAAATTTGCCAGATATAAATTTCACTGTTGTTTTAGAAGGGAGTAATTTTTATTTTCAACTTCCACAAATAGGAGAGGTTTTTTCTGATGAAAATAGTATTGTTAAAGATAATTTTATAAAAGTTTTTGGTTTGAATAAGTTATTAGATGAAGAAAATTTAAATAATTTAGGATACTATGAAGCGACTTCCGAATAAAATAAAAGCCTTGATTTCTTTTTATCTAAATAAAAACTTAGTGATCATTTTCATTTTCATTTTAATTTTTAACAATTTTAATTTTATACAAGAATCAAAAGCAGCATTAGATCAAAATGAATTAGAATATCATATTGATGTTGGACCTATAGCTGGAACAGCCACTGCCAATTATGTTTATGTTGCCTTTTTTAATCCTTCTGGATCTGGTAGAACTGCTTTAATTAAAAGAATTGCTATAAGAGCTGATGCTAATGGTACGGGAAACTATGTTAATTTGACCTTAAGAAGAATAACAGCAGCTTCTGGGGGGACATTGATTTCTGGAGCTAATATTCCAAAGAAAAACAGTAATTCAGTTAATTCTGTAATTGAAATTCGTTATGCTGGCCCAACTGTAACTTTCGCTGGAACAACAAATTCAAGAATTTTAGGTCAACCAATGCCAGGAGCAGCAGGCCACTTTTATTCTGTAAGAGACATAACCTTTGGTCCAAATGATGAAAAATTAGTTATTCAACCAGGAGAAGGTGTAGCTTTATATCAGGAAGCAGCCGGAACAACTGCACATATTATTAGAATTTATTTTGAATGGGAAGAAGTAACTACCCCCCCAACAGCTCAAAATGAATTTTTATTTGCTTTCCCTAGAGTAGAAAATGCCGGAGCAGCAAATTATGTTTATAATTCCTTCTTTAATCCAGCAGGATCTGGGAAAGTAGCCATCGTAAAAAGAATTTGGTTTGGAGCAGAAACTTGTGATACAACAGCAGTTTATACTAATAATATTGTCATCAGAAGAATTTCAGCTGCTTCAGGTGGTACAGCTATTTCAGCAGCAGATGTTCCTAAAAAACATACAGGAAGTTCTAATTCGGCTATGGATTTTAGACATACTGGCGTGACCGTAACAATGGTTAGAGGAACCGATGCAAGACTTGCTATTGTAACTCCATGTG
>DAINRM010000005.1:0-22668 GCA_036741875.1 Patescibacteria group bacterium
ATTAAAATTTTATCATAATGGAATCACTCTTACAAATAACCACCTGTTCAGATTTAGCAAGCTGTTTTCAGGCTGTTTATAATCTTGGTTTGGTTATTTTATTTTCTTTAGCTTTTTTAAATATGGTTTATGGAGCTATAGAATATCTTTTTTCTGCTGGAAGTATAACAAGTAAAGAGTCGGGAAAAAATAGGATTATGAACTCTATAGGAGCTATTATTGTTGTTTTAGTTTTACCTCAAATTTTAAATATTATTAATCCGAGAATTTTTCAAGTTAAGTTAAAAATACCTTATTTAGAAAAAGCTAAACCACCTGTATTTACAGAATATGGGGGTTACGCTGGTATTTTGCCTTATGATCCTAATTTACCTCAAAATTATGGAGGTAGAGTAATTTTAGGTAGAGGATATAAAGATTCTTATTGCCGACCTGGAGAAACTTTTGTTCCGGTAATGAAACAAATCGATAATGATTTTTATAATATCCCTTTTGGTGATGGTTTTGTTGGGCCAAGTGGTTGTGCATTAGTTTCTTTGGCTATGGCTAAATTATGGCATGACAAAAGAGATATCTGTAATGATGGAAAAATAAGCAAGGAAGAAAAAGAAGATTTTAAGAGGTTGCTTACAGACTTAATAAATGATTTTAGGGGTTATATTGGTGATGAAGGTACCTACTTAACCGCTTTTAACAGAAATGATATTTTAAGAAAATACGATTTGGAATCTCAATTTTTAGAATACAAAGATATCGTTAGAGATGGTACAGTAAATAGCAGTATTTTTCATGTCGGACCGATTATTTATTTGGTTAGAAATCATTTAGGTTATGTAGGTCATTACATGATTATTGTAGGATATGATCCTAATAAGGGTTTTATCATCAATGATCCATCTGGAAGAGATATTAATTATGTGTCTCCTGAAAGTTTAAATTGTGCTGGTTGTAGGTTTGTTCTTATTAAAAAGACTTATTAAATTTATTTTATTTCTACCTTAGCTCCTGCTTGTTCAAATTTTTTCTTAAGTTCTTCTGCTTTTGCTTTTTCTACTTGAGAAGCAACTTTTTGCGGTACATTATCAACCATATCCTTAGCATCTTTCAAAGATAAATTAGGATTAATTTCTCTTAAAACTTTTATGACATTAATCTTATTAGCTCCAGCATCGACTAAAACAACATCAACAAGAGAAGAAGTTTGTGCTTCTTGGGTTTGTGAAGAGGGTTGGGGAACAGAAAAAGCGAATTGCATGGGGCTAACATTAAATTTTTCTTCTAAAGTCTTAACAAGTTCATTAAGTTCGACAACTGTTAGTTCTTCAATCATTTTAATAATTTGCTGAATTTTTTCTGACATTTTTAATATTATTTTTTAATTGCCGACAAAATTAATAATAATTTAGAAAATGACATTTTTAAATCGTAAGTTAGCCTTTGTAGTGGTGAAGAAAGATAGAAAATAAGTTTAGAAATAAGTTCTTCTCTTGATGGTAAATCAACAAGGTCCCAAACATCGGAAGAAGAAAGTTTTTTGCCTCTAAAATATCCCCCAAAAATTTTTATCTTTTCTTCTCTTTTATAATCTTTGAGTGTTTTTAAAGCAGACAAATTCTCATCTGAAAGCCAAAGAAAACCAAAAGGTTCTTTTATTTCTTCTTCTTTAAAGGGAAATTCTGGATTGCTTTTATAAATTAAAGTTTTTTTAGCAACTTCAATATACCCTCCTTTTTCTTTAACTTGAAGACGTAAAGTTTGAAGTGTTTCTCCTTCTAAATTAAGTAAACTAAAAATTATATAACCCGGAGTTTTTGTAAATTTTGTTTTTAAACTCTCAATAATTTTTGATTTTTCTTTTTTTGTCTTTTTCATTTTGCCTCGAGAGGGATCCTTGAAAAGGATTTAAGCCTTTTTGGCCCCTCTTTTCTTAGGCTTAATTAATAAAATTATAAGGCAAAATTTGATATAAGTCAAATTTTCAAACCAGTAACTTTTAATACCTTTTTGATTATCTCTTCTGAAACTTTAATACTTTTTTCTTTTCCTTTTTCTAAAATTTCCAAAACTTCTTTTTTCTTTAATTTAGATTTTTTTCTTCTTGCTAAAGCGAAGTGTTCTAAAAAATTTTTATAAATCTCTCTTTTGAAATCGGCATAAGAAACACCTTGAAATTCTTCTTCTATTTCTGGCAAAGGTTTATTAGTAAGATATTTATAAATTATCATCAAATTGCTTATTCCAGGTTTATTTTCTGGATCATATCTTATTTCTTTTCCAGAATCTGTAACAGCTTTCATTATTTTTTCTTCAATCTCCTTTTCAGAAGCAAAAATTTCTAAACAACCTTCAGGCATAGATTTAGACATTTTTTTTAAAGGATTAGAAAGGCTCATTATTTTATAAGTTTCTTGTGGAATAAGCGCTTCAGGAATTTTGAAAATTTTTCCAAATCTGGAATTAAACCTTCTAGCAATTTCTCTTGCAAGTTCAAGATGTTGTCTTTGATCTTCACCTACAGGAACTAAATCTGCATTATAAAGCAATATATCAGCTGTCATTAAGACAGGATACATTAAAATACCAGAACCTACCCCTTCTTTTTTATATTTCTCGCTTTGTTCTTTAAACTCATGCATTCTTTGAAGTTCTCCTACATAAGTAATGCAACCTAAAATCCAACAAAGATAAGAATGCCAAGGGTTATCAGATTGAAGAAAAAGACTTGTTTTTTGGGGATTAATTCCTAAAGCCAAAAGTGAAGTTACTAAATCATAAGTTAATTCTTGAAGTTCTTTAGGATCATAAGGAACAGTTTGCGCGTGTAAATTAGCTATCATTAAAAAAACCTCATTTTTTTCTTGAAGATCAATTACTTGCCTTATCATTCCTAAATAATTCCCAAGATGAACTTTTCCTGTTGGTTTTATACCAGTCAAAATTCTTTTTTTCATTTTTTTACTTGAAAAAATATTTCTACCGCTTCTGGTTTTTCTGAAAGAATATTGATTATTGATTCTACATTTTGAGTTTCTTTTGATCTTATTTGAAAATAAGTTCGAGTTAAACCTATAAGCGAGTTTTCTTTATTGTATAAAAAAATTATAGCTTCTATTTTATCAAAATCATAAACAGAATTGTTATAAACATCAAAAGAAATTCTATAACCTTCTATTTCTAATTTTTCTACCCTTGGTTCATAATAAATGAGATCTTGAGAAGAAAATCTTTCTTCAAATTCTTTCCAGTCATAGTCATTTATTTCTATTTTGGGTTTAAAATCATCAAATTCTGGGGCTTTTATATTTTGAATTATAAGCCATCTCGTTTCATTAGGATAAATAAAAGAAATTTCTTTTGGTGTTTCGAAAATTTTTTTACCCTCATTATCATAGAGTTCAAAATAATATGAAAATTTTTCTAAACCATATTTTTCATTAGGATTAAAAACTTTAAAAATAAAGTCGTAAGTACCATCTTGGTAAGAAATAAATCTTTTAGAAGAAATCCTTAAAGGCTCTAGTTTTTTTACTTCACAAGGAGGGCAAGGGCCTCCGCAATCGACATCTATTTCTCCTTGGTTTTTTATATTATCAAAACAGGAAGGTGTTGGAGAAAGAAGTTTGTAAAGAGAAAAAAACAAAAAAATTAAAAGAGGTGAAATGAAAATAAAAAAAATTTTAATTTGTTTTAAAAATCTTTCGGACATTAGTTTAATTTTAAAATAAAAAACCCGGGCAGCACCTACTCTCGCACCTTTCTAGGTACTACCATCGGCTCCGGGCCGTTTCACCCAACTGTTCGGAATGTAAAGGGGTGGTTCCAACCCAGATATACAGCCACCCGGGCAATTTTATTTTAAAAAAATATGATCACTGCTCAGGTGATTAGTTAAAAGTTAGCTGAGGCATTGACCCATTAGTACCCCTAACCTTAACCCGTTACCGAGCTTCCAGTAGGGGCCTATCAACCAGGTGATCTTCCTGGGGGCTCTAAGGAGGCCTAATCTTGGGGTCGGCTTCGCGCTTAGATGCTTTCAGCGCTTATCCGATGGCAGCATAGCTACCCAGCTATGCCCCTGGAGGGACAACTGGTACACCAGAGGCTGCCCCTGTCCGGTCCTCTCGTACTAGGACCAGCTCCCCTCAAGCCTCCAAATGCGGGCAACAGATATAGACCGACCTGTCTCACGACGGTCTGAACCCAGCTCACGTACCCTTTTAACGGGCGAACAGCCCGACGCTTGGGACCTTCTTCAGCCCCGCGCTAGGGTGAGCCGACATCGAGGTGCCGAGCGTGGCCGTCGATGTGGACTCTCGGGCCACACCAGCCTGTTATCCCCGGGGTAACTTTTATCCGTTGTCTCCGGCCTTTCCAAAAAGAGCCGTCGGGTCACTAAGCCCGGCTTTCGCCTCTGCGCGGCTTGTCAGCCTTGCAGTCAGGCCGGCTTCTGCCTTTGCACTTCCATCCTGGTTTCCATCCAGGACAAGCCGACCTTTGGACGCCTCCGTTACTTTTTAGGAGGCCACCGCCCCAGTGAAACTGGCCCCCACTCAACTGTCCCTCGCTAGCAAACGAGGTTAGGTTCCAGCTAGGTGAAGGTGGGTGTTCCATTGACGGCTCCACTCTGCCCGGAAGCAGAGCTTCACAGCCTCCCCACTACGCTCTGCATCACCTAACCAAAACCAATGAGTGAGCCCAGTAAAGCTCCCGGGGTCTTTTCGTCCCGTTGCCCGTACCCCGCATCTTCACGGGGATTGCATTTTCACCGGGCCCCTCCTCGAGACAGTTCCCCAGTCGTTACGCCTTTCATGCGCTCCGGAACTTACCCGGAAAGGAATTGCGCTACCTTCGGACCCTCAGGGTTAGGGCCGACATTGACCGGGGCTTAGCACCATAAGCTAATACTCAAGTAAGAAGAATCTTACTCAAGTATTAACCTTGGTGCTTTAACCTTCCGGCATCGGTCAGGCGTCACCCCCTATACTTCCTGTTAACCAGTTAAGCAGGGAGCTGTGTTTTTGGTAAACAGTCGCCAGGGAAACGTTCGCTGCGGCCTGCTTTAAAGCAGGCAGGGCTTCTCCCGAGGTTACGCCCGTTTTTTTGCCGAGTTCCTTGAGGAGGGATCACCCGTTCGCCTTAGGCTACTCGCCTCGGGCACCTGTGTCGGTATTCCGGTACGGGCACCTTTTGGCTTAATCCTTAGAGGCTTTTCTTGGAGGGCTCTTCGGAGAAGTTGTCTCAAAAAGAGACTTCTCTCTCTGGTCGACTGTTGCCATTTAAGGCAGAGAGGGGGATTTTCCTCCCTCTCCAGTCTAATCCAGAGAGAAAGAGTAACCACTACCTCTCTTCTCCTTATATCCCTCGTCACCCCATCGGATGCCAAAAGGTGGGGCCGGAATATTAACCGGCTATCCATCGGCTACCCCTTTCGGGTTGACCTTAGGTCCCGCCTAACCCTCGGCTGATTTCCGTTGCCGAGGAAACCTTGCCCTTACGGCGATCAGCCGTCTCAGCTGATTTGCGGTTACTCATGCCGGCATTCTCTCTTCTCTGCGCTCCAGCTTTCCTCGCGGATAAGCCTTCATCGCGCAGAGAATGCTCCCCTACCACCCGTTAAAAAACGGGTCTCCAGCTTCGGCACCTGGCTTAAACCCGTAAATGTTTCGGTGCATCTTTCCTCGACTAGTGAGCTGTTACGCACTCTTTAAAGGATGGCTGCTTCTAAGCCAACCTCCTAGTTGTCATAGGGAAGACACTACCTTTCCTACTTAGCCAGGATTTAGGGGCCTTAGCTGGGAGTCTGGGTTGTTCCCCTCTTGTCCATGGAGCTTATCCCCCATAGACTGACTAGCAGGAACACCTCCAAGAATTCGGAGTTTGACAAGTTGGCTGAGCTTTCGCCCTTTACCAACTTATCAGTGCTCTACCTCCTGGAGGCTATTTGCTGCCGCTAGCCCTAAAGCTATTTCGGGGAGAACCAGCTATTCCCAGACGCGATAAGCTTTTCACTCCTACCCGCAGCTCATCCCAGGGTTTTGCGACACCCACGGGTTCGGGCCTCCTCCCGTCTTTCGACGAGATTCACCCTGGCCACGGGTAGATCGTCTGGCTTCGGGTCTCGAGGCATCCACCTTAAGTGGCCCTTTTAAGACCACTCGGTTTCCCTATGGATTCGGCCTTGACCGGCCTTAACCAAGCGAATGCCTCGAACTCGCCGGCTCATTCTTCAATAGGCACGCCGTCACTCGTCAAGTATGATGCTTGACGAGCTCCGACTCTTTGTAGGCTAAGGGTTTCAGGTTCTATTTCACCGGCCTCCCGGCCTGCTTTTCACCTTTCCCTCGCGGTACTAATACACTATCGGTGAGGAGGTGTATTTAGCCTTGCCTGTTGGTTCAGGCAATTTCCCTCAAGGTTATCATTCCTCGAGGTACTCAGGAAATAAGGCAGTGAGGAGAGGTTTCTTTCGCCTACGGGGCTTTCACCCTCTTTGGCTGCCCTTTCCAGGGACATTCGGCTAGAAACCTCTTTTGTAACCTCACCTCCTCTTTTTAAATCTTAGGTCCCATGCACCAGGACCTTAAAAGATTTAAAAAGAGGAACGCCTTATTCCTCTAACCCCTAGATGCAACAAACCGCATCCAGGTTTGGGCTTTTCCCTTTTCGCTCGCCGCTACTCAGGGAATACCTATTGGTATCTTTTCCTCCGGGTACTGAGATGTTTCACTTCCCCGGGTACGCCTCCAGAGGATGCTAACCCTCTGGATATCCTGGGTTCTCCCAGGATGGGTTACCCCATTCGGAAATCCAGGGATCACAGGCTCCTAGGCACCTCCCCCTGGCTTATCGCAGCCTAGGCGCGTCCTTCATCGCCACCTCCTCCCAAGGCATCCACCCTTAGCCTGTAAACCGCCTCAGCTAACTTTTAACTATCACCTCAGCACTAATCATTCTTTTAAATTTTTTAAAGTACAATCAAAAACATCAAAACAAATTAAAATTAGAAATTTTTAAGCACCAATCGCTTTTTCAATTTTTATTATACTATAATCCTAAATTTAAAGTCAATAACAAAAATAAAAGTTTTTATTTAAATTTTCTTCGTAAGTTTTCAAGTAACTCTTTCGCTAAATCTTGTCCACCTAAACCAAAAGCCAAACCACCAGCTAAACCAAAGAAAAGCACGAAACCAAAAAGAAGAGTATTAAGAAGTTCTGTAGCTATACCTAAAACGTTCAAAGAGGTAAAGAATGAAAAACCTACAATTGACCACTTAATAATTGAAGAAGCAAAATCAGCTGTTCTTTTTTCGAAACCTCTAAAAACTCCGTAAAGAATTTTTTTTATCAAATCACCAAAAACAAAACCAGCTAAAACAACAAAAGCAGAAGTGACAGCTTTAGGTATGAAATAAAGAAGATCTCTAAGAAAACTAGTAACTAATTTAAGACCTAAAATGTCGGTAGCTGTCATAAGAAAAAGTAAAAAAACAAACCAAAAAACTGCTTCTCCTAAAACTTTAGATGCCTTTTCTTCAAAAGAAAAACCTTCAAAATAGCTTGCCAATTTTGTTTTTTGAAGAACCTCTTCTAATTTTGATTTTTCAATCAAAAGTTCCACTAAAAGCTTAAAGAATTGACTAATAAGCCAACCTAGAGCAATAACCAAAAGAGCTAACATAAGATTGATGATACTTTGCAAAAATATCGGATATAAAGAAAGTAAGAAGGAATTAAAAACATCGAGCAAATTAGTGTTGGGCATTTAATTTTTGAATGATCTGAGCTAATTCGACCTTTAATAAAAATTTTAAAAAAAATTTTTAAAAATTTTAAAATAGTAGTTGTTAATATAAACACTTGACTTTTAAAAAATCATTGTTTAAAATGTTAAATATAAAAGCTATGAAAATTAAATATTTTAACTATATTAATTTGTTTATTTGTCAAAAGGGCACCACAAAAGGCGGGGGGCCCTTTCTTTTTTCTGTTTAAAAATTAAGTAAAATTAAATAAAAGAAAGGGCCCCCAGAAAGGGGGTCTTTTCTTTTATAAAAGTAATGTCAGGATTAACTGGTTTAAGAGAAAAAATAAACGAGGTTCTTAAAGCCAAAAGTGTGCCTAATTTTGATTTTTTGCCTCAAGAAGAGGTACAAGTTTTTATTACTGCTTTAAAAAATTTTCCTAAGCTTTTGCACAGTTTCGAAATAAAAGCAAAGAAAGAAGATTTAGAAAAATGGGCTTTAATTTATGTTTCTTTGCATAATCTTTTTCATGAAATTTTTGAAAATTATAAGTTAGAAGAAAAAGAAATTGCTTCTACTTTAAAGATATTTTTAGAAACAGAAAATCTTCTTTCTCAAAATCAAAAAGAGCTTCTTACTTATTCTTACACCCTTTTAGCTATAGAGTCTTTAAATATTCGTCATGAACTTCCTCATCTTATAAGCGAAAAGATAATTTTAGGAGAAAGTTATTTCTTTGGCGTTTTTGAGCCTTCTCTTTGGGGAACTAAAATAGAAAGCGAAAAACTCTTAGGAGTAGTTAAAAATGTTAATAAAAAATTTGAAGAAGGAGATATACAAAGATTAATAGAAGCTTATAAGAATTTTAAGTTTGATATTTTAAAATTCAAATCTTAAAAAGGATTGTAAAAACTAAAACAATTAAAGTTATAAAAACAAGTGGTAAAAAAATCTGAATTATTTTAGAGTTAGAAGAATAAATTTCTGCTTTTCCTTCGTTTAAAAGCGGCTTATCAAAATCATCATTTTTAATTTCTTCTTTAGTCCTATTAATTTTCCTTTCTTCTTTTGATGCCTTAATTACAAAATTATTTTCTTGATAACTTTCTTTTTGGTTCTCTTCTCCTGGGGTTGGTAATGTCCAAAACCATTCTTCTTCATTTCTCGAAAAAGAAAGGTCTTCTGGTGCTTTTCCTGAATAAGAAATTTTATAAATAGTTTCCTTACCATTTAAAAGACTAATTTCTTCTCCTGAATTTCTTATATAAAATCTATTATCGCTATTTCTTAAAACTTTAAACTCTTTTTCTTTGATTTCTCCGCTAAGTTTTAATTTGAACCTTCCAACTTTAAGAATTAAACCATCTAAATTTATACTTTTGTCGCATTCATTATAAATTTCTATAAATTCTTTATTTTCATCTTTACCATAAGGATTAGGTAAAAATTCATTAACGACAAGGCAAGAAAAATCTTCTTCTAAGACTGAAGAGGTACTTAACAAACTAGATGTAGATATTTCATTTTCTGAAGGTTTTAAAGAAATTTTTTCTTCGTTAATTTGAAAAACTTTGTTCTCTTTAAAATTCTCTTCTGTTTTTTCTTTTATTTCTATTTTTCTTTCGTCAGGATAAAAACCTGGATTTCCTCCTTTTTGATTATTTTCATAACAAATGTTATTTATAAAAATAATAGAATAATTATTTCCATTACCCCCACAATTATTTGAATATTCTCTAAAGGCTCTCAAATTTTTACTTTCATCAAAAATACTAATCATGCCTTTTTCATTTTTTAAACTCATATTTTTAACTTCTATTATTTTTCCATTAAAATTATTGTGTTCGCTCAAAAATTTTTGTTTATTTTGAACGATAACTAAAACATCATTATGATTTAAAACAATCTCTGTTTCTTCGAAAAGATGATTGCTTCCATCATTAAATCTCCAACCCTTCTTACCTCCAAAAATTTTTATAGATTCTGTGGAAAGATTTACTATCTCTATCCATTCTCTTCCCTCATCATTACCTTCTGGATTATACATTACTTCAGAAATATAAAGATCACTTGCAAAAACTAAATTAAAAAGAGAAAAGAAAATAAAAAATATTTTTTTAAAATCTAACATTCAAAAACCTATCTAAAGAAATTTTTCCAGGACCTATAAAAATTAAAACTAATATTAAAGAAATTTTAAAAATTTCCAAAATTAAATCATTTTTTTCCAAAAATTTTTTTGCTAAATTAAAAAATTCATAAAATAAAAGAAAGAGGCTTACAAAAGAAGTATAAAAGCCTAAAGCTAAAAAAAGAGAGGAAGTGATTAAAAAAAGTGAAAGAAAATAGTGTTTAGTTTCTTCTTTTTGTTTTAAAGCCTCCTTAAAATAATAATAAGATAAAGAAAATCTTACTATTAAAAGCGAAAGAAAATCAAAAAACCATAAATCTTGGATCATGGAAGAAAAAATATTTTACTTGGCTTTATCTTATAATTTTAAACCCCCTAATAAAAAAGTTTTATCACTCTATAAAAAATATAAATCCTTTTCAAAAGTTTTTCAACTTCTAGAAAACGAATTTAAAGTTAAGCTTAATTGGGAAAAAGAATATTTAAAACTTAAAAGCTTAGGTGGTGATATCGTTTTAATAAATGAAAAAGATTTTCCAGAAGAGTTTAAGCTTAATCAAACTTTCGTTTTAGGTATTTTTGTCTTAGGAGAAAAGAATTTAAATAAGCTTAAAGAAAAAGTAGCTATTGTGGGAACAAGAAAACCAACAAAAGTTGGAGAAAAAACTGCTAAAAATTTTTCTTATGTTTTAGCAAAAAATGGAATTTATATTGTCAGCGGTTTAGCTTATGGTATAGATTTAGCTTCTCATTTAGGAAGTTTAGAAGCAAAAAAAGAAAATATAGCTGTTATAGGTTGTGGTTTTGAATATATTTTAAAAGATCCGAGAAGAAAATACGTAGAAAAAATTATTGAAGTTGGTGGAAGTATAATAAGCGAATATCCCTTAAAAACGCCTCCTTTAAATTATCATTTTCCTTTGAGAAACAGAATTATAGCTGCTTTAAGTAAAATAGTAATCATTATCGAGGCTCCAGAAAGGTCCGGCGCTTTAATTACTGCTAAATTTGCTTTAGAGTACGGTAAAGATGTTTATGCCCTACCTGGGAGCATTTATGAAAAAAATTATTTAGGAAATTTAAAACTTATTCAAGAAGGAGCTTTTCTTTTAATCTCACCCGAAGAAATCCTTAATGTTTTTGGTATAAGAAAAAATAAAAGATTAATAGAATTAAAAGAAGATGAGGAAAGAATTTATAAAATGATAAAAGAAAAACCAAGAAGCGTTGAGGAATTAACAAAAGAATCTGACTTAGATGTTTCTCAAGTTTTAAAAATTATTACTTCTTTAGAAATTAAAAATTTAATTTTTGCTAAAGAAGGTAAGTATTATTCCAATGAAGGTTATAATTGTTGAATCTCCAACAAAAGCTAAAACAATTAGAAAATTTTTAAAAGATTATTTTGTCTTAGCTACTTATGGACATTTACTTGATTTACCTAAAAATTCTTTTGGTCTTTATTTAAAAAACAAAAAGTTAGAAGTTAAATATGTTCCTTTAGATGGTAAAAATAAAATTATCAAAAAAATTAAAGAAATTAGTAGTAGGGCTGAAATAATAATTTTAGCTACTGATCCTGACAGAGAAGGAGAAATGATCGCTAAAGAAGTTCAAATGATTTTATCTCAAAAAGAGCATAAAAAAATAAAAAGGGTTTATATCCACGAAATTACTCCTTCAAGTATTTTTAAAGCTTTAAGAAATTTATCGTCAATTAACGAAAATTTAGTTAATGCTCAAAAAGGAAGAAGGTATTTAGATAGAATTTTTGGTTATACGGTTTCTCCCCTTTTATGGAAAATAGAAAAAAATATTTCTGCTGGAAGAGTGCAGTCGGCTGCTTTAAGAATTATTATTGAAAGAGAAAAAGAAATCAAAAATTTCCAAAAAGAAGAATATTTTCAAATCTATCTCCTTTTAGAAAACTTTCCTTTAAAAGCGGTTTTAAATGACAAAAATTTAAAACCATTAAACTTATCTAGAGAGGAAACAGCTAAAGTTAAAAAAGAAATTTTTCAAATTAAAGAACTAAAATTAGAAAAAATTATCGAAGAAGAAAAGAAAATTTATCCACCGCTTCCTTTAGATACTGAAAATTTACAAAGATTAGCTTTTCAATTTTTAAAATTTCCTCCCAAAAAGACAATGTTTATAGCTCAAAAACTTTTTGAAGCTGGTTTTATTACTTATCACCGGACAGACAGTCACTACATTGATAGAGGCTTTTCTTTAAAAATTAAAGATTTTATTATCCAAAACTACGGGAAGGATTATTTTTCCTTTCCAAGATATAAAAAAGAAAAAATTAGTTTTGAAGCTCATGAAGCTATTAGACCCACATTTTTAGAAAAACCCAATTTGAAAAGTGATTTTTTAAAACTTTGGCAACTAATTTTGATGATCACTATAGCTAGCCATTTTAAACCTTTAGAATATTTAGAAACAAAATATTTATTTACTTCAGATAAATATCGTTTTTTAGCTGTAAGCAAAACTTTAATTTTTGATGGTTTTAGTAAAGTTTATCCAATTAAAGAAAAATTTTTACCAAAAATTGAAACAAAAGAAGGAAAAACTTTTTCTGTTCTAGATTTTGAAATTAAAAAAATTGAAACTAAACCACCCTCAAGATTTACTGAAGCAAGTTTAATTAAAAAGATGAAAGAGTTGGGAATTGGCAGGCCTTCAACTTATGTTCCTATCTTAGAAATTCTGAAAAAAAGAAAATATATTATTAAAGAAAAAAATTTTTTAAAACCTACAGAGCTCGGTTATAAAGTTTATCAATTTTTGAAAGAAAACTATTCAGAATTTATTGATTTAAAATTTACAGCACTAATGGAAGAAAAACTTGATGAAATTGCTTTAAATAAATTAGATTATCAAAAGTTTGTAATTGATTTTTGGAAAAAAATAGATAAAAATATTACTTTTTAATATTTTTCATAAGCTTTTTAAAAGCATCATTTACAGCTTGATAAAAGGTTTTTCCTAAACCTAAAGCAATATTGGCTGTTCTTTTAGGAGTATCAAAAATGATTTTAACTTTATAGAGACCCCTTTTTTCTTTAACTTCTTTATCTTTTTTGATTTCTATTTCTAAAACGCTCTCTCCTTCTTTCTTTTCTATAAAAGAAAGTTTTTGGCTTTTTCTTTTTATAAAATTAATTACGTCTTGAGGCAAATTTTTTAAGTTTTTTAAATAATAAACTATTTTCATTTTGTGCCCGGGGCGGGATTCGAACCCGCACGGCTCATCGCCACTGCCCCCTCAAGACAGCGCGTCTACCAATTCCGCCACCCGGGCAACTAATTTAATTTTATCAAAAATTCTTCTCATAAATAAAAAACTTATCTAAATATACTTCTTTTACTTTTTTATTAGGAAATTTAAATTTATAGCTAATTATTTTAGTTTTGAAACTAATTTTCTTGAAAATTTCTTCTTCTATTTCTTCTAAAAATTTTGGCAAAAGGTATAAATAAAGATAATCACATTCTTTAAGATCTATTTTTCTTAAATCGTCTCTTATAAAATTTGCTTTACTTTTCTTAATTTTTTTAATAATTTTTGAAAATAAATAAAGAATTAAATTGTTTTCTACTCCGTAAGCTTTCAACCCTTTTTCTTCAGCCAAAAAAACAACTCTTCCATCACCTGAACCTAAATCAAAAAATATTTTATCTTTTTCAAAGGGATAAATTTCAAAAAATTTTTTAATAATTTTTCTCTCTGAGGGAGCGAAAAAAACTTTGTTTTTCACATCATAAAAAATAAAAACAAACATGGCTAAAATATAAATAATGATAAAGATAAGGAAAACTAAAAGAAAGAAAATTAAAAAATAAATCATCGTTGAATAATGAAAATTTTAATCATTTATGATAATTATAATAAAAGGGGTGGTGGTTCTCAACTAGCAGCTTTAAGATGGTTTGAAAATTTGAACAATTTAGGAGTTAATACTTATCTTCTTAAAAATAAATCAAAAGATGAAATTAATTTTTTAAAAGAAAAAATAATCGAGGTTCCTTCAGTTGATTTGTCACTTTTTTTAAAGAATACAAGCTTCAGTTTGTTTTTTAATAAAGAAGCGATTGAAAAAATAAAAATCTCTGATATTATTTTAATTAATGAACCTACATTACTTTCTTTTTTGATTTCCATTAGCAAAGATTTTCTTTTCAAAAAGAAAATTGTTTTTATTTTCCATACTAATTATGATTATTTTTTAAAGAAATTAAAAACTAATGATCTGACTTCTTATATTATCAAAAATTTTTCACCCTTTTTGGTTTTTTTTAGAAATTCAATAATAAAAAATAGCGATTCTCTTATTTTTGTTTCTAAAAATTTTAAGAAAATTTATGAAAAAAAATTTAAAAAGAAATCTTATTATTTACCTATCCCGGTAAATAAAAAATTTTTTAAAAAATTCAGAATTAAACAAAAAGAGCCTAATAGTTTAGTTTATTTTGGAAGACTTACTAAAGAAAAAAGAATCGACATTTTAATAAGAATGATGAGTTTTTTGAAAAAAAGATATAAGCTTTTTATTATCGGTGATGGTTTTTTAAAAGAAAAATTAGAAGAATTAATTTATGACTTGGGACTTCAAGAAGATGTTGAATTTTTAGGATGGGTAGAAAATGATAATTTAAGAGAAATTTTAGAAAATTTTGATTTCTTTGTTTCCGCTTCTGATTTTGAAGTTTTTGCTTTCGTTTATTTGGAATCCCTTCTAAGTGGCCTACCAGCTTTTGTCTATGATTATCTATCTTCAAGAGAAGCTATTCCTAAAAATTGTGGTGTTTTTATAAAAAGCTTTAGGCCTGAAGTTTGGGCTAAAAATTTGCTAAAATATAAAAATCGTGAAAGTTTTATAAATTTACAAAAAAATATTCTAAAAAATTATAATAGGTTTTTAAAATTTCATGAGGAGGCTTCATCAAAAAAATTAATAAAAATATGTGAAAGAATTTTAACCTGGTCGTCTTAGAAAAAAATATAAAAATAAAATGAATTTAAGAGACAAAGCTTTGTCTTTAATAGATCAATATATTAAAAATCCGAATTTAAAAAAACATCTTTTAGCCACAGAAAATTTGATGAGACATCTGGCAAGAAAATTTGGTGAGAATGAAGAAATTTGGGCTTTAGCAGGACTTTTACATGATTTAGATTGGGAAATAACCAAAGAAACTCCAGAAAAACATCCATTAATTGCTATAGAAATTTTAGAAAAAGAAGGTTTTCCAAAAGAAGTGATTGAAGCTATTAAGAAACATAATCATCTTCAAGGTTTAATTCCAGAAACAAATTTAGAAAAAGCTTTATATACTTGCGAAGAAATTACAGGACTTATTGTTGCTGTAGCTTTGGTTATGCCAAATAAAAAATTAAGTGAGGTCACTGTAGAAAGAATTATAAGCAAATTTAAAGAACCTTCTTTTGCTAAAGGAGTTAATCGAGAAATAATTTTAAAAGCAGAAGAGTTGTTAGGTTTAAAATTAGAAGAACTTACTGAAATAGCTTTAAGGGCTATGCAAGAAATTAGCAATGAACTAGGGCTTTAGCGGGGGAGGCAGGATTCGAACCTGCAACCTGCGGTTTTGGAGACCGCTGCTCTACCAGTTGGAGCTACTCCCCCATTATTTTTTTGTCTCTTTATGGGATGTATGTTTTTTACAATTTTTACAATATTTTCTAAAATTTAGCTTATATTCGGCTCCTTTCTTTTTCCAATAATAATAGTTAATTGAATTACATTCTGAACATTTAATCTTTACTAAACTTCTATTTTTGCTAGCCATTAATTTAATTATAACATAAAATTTTGAAAGATAATTTCGAGTGCTTTTTTAAGTTTTTTCGGAGAATGTTTAAAATAAGTATCTTTAACCAAAGCTAAATCTTTTTCTATTACTTCAACACTAAATTTTTCCAAATTTTCCTTATCAATTTTTACAATTTCTTTTTTTTCTTCTTTTATCTTTTTTAAAAATTCTTTTTTAGGTTTAGTTTTACTTGCTAAAACTATATCTATTTTTTTAAGTCCTGAAATTCTTAAAAATTCTTTTAAATGATCGCTAGCTTTGAAAAAATCTGTTTCTCCTGGTTGAGTTAAAAGATTTAAAATAAATATCTTTAAAGCTTTACTTTTATTTATTTCTTCTCCTACTTTATCTATTAAAAAATTAGGTAAAATACTGGTATACAGACTTCCTGGTCCTATTAAAATAAAATCGGCTTCTCTTATTCTTTTAAGAGCTAAGGGTGTTGGTTTTGGTTTTTTAGGGTATAAAAAAAGGCTTTTTACTTTAACATTTTTTTGTAAAGCATATTCAGGAATTTTATCTTCTCCAATTATTTTCTTGCCGTTTTCAAAAATAGCTCCTAAATGAATATTTTCTGTGGTTATAGGAATAACTTCTCCCTTTATTTTTAAAATTTTTGAAGCTATCTTAACTGCTTTTTCAAAATTGCCTTGGGTTTCCATTAAAGCTACTAAAAACAAATTTCCTAAGGGATGGTTTTTCAAACCTTTACCTTTAAATCTATATTGAAAAGCTTTTTTTACATAGTTTTCAATCTCTGAAAGTGCTAAAAGACAGTTTCTGATATCTCCTATGGCTGGAATTTCATAAACTTTTCTTAAAATACCAGTGCTTCCTCCTGAATCAAATGTAGTTACTAAAGCAGATAAATTTTTAATTTTCTTATGAACATCATCTTTTAATGCTGATAAAACCTGAGAAAGACCGGTGCCACCTCCAATACAAACAACGTTAATTTTTCTTTTCATTTTAAAGACTTATTTAAAAAAATTAAGTAAATATTCAGATATTTTTTCAAGTTTAAATTGAGCAATGTTTTTGTCTATAAAGGCTAAAAAGTTATTAAAACCAATTTTAAGAACTTGAACTATCTTAAAAGAATCTATTTTGTTTTTCAAATCAATAAGAAAATTTTTAGGTATTAAGGCTAAAACTAAAAAGAAAATTAAAATTTTAAAGAGAAAGGGTAATATTTTACTCATCTAATTTTTTTAAGGCTTTATTAATAAGAAAAATAGTTTTTTCTTTCCCTAAAATTTCAGCGATTTCAAAAGGAGGTGGCGAAGCTTCTTTACCTGTAAGTGCTGCTCTGAGTGGCCAAAAATATTTTCCCTTTTCGTTTCGTGAAAGTTTATCAAGTATTTCTTTTATTTTTTCACTTCTAAAATCTTCTTCTCCCATCTTTAAAAATTCATTTTTTATTTCTTCTAAATTTTTTTTGATTTCTTCAAAAGAAGTTTCTTTCCATAAAAGCAAACCTTTATCGTAATCAAAATCTTTAAAGAAAAAATCTACGCTCATAATTATTTCTGAAATATTGTTAGCTCTTTCTTTTCCCATTTCTATTATTTTTAATATCTTTTCCTTAGAATAGATGTTTCCGTTAAGGGCATAAAAATTATCACCCTTAAACTCACCATAGGATGAAAAATCTATAATCTCTAAAAAATCCTTTGCTTGTTTTTGTCTAAGATAGTAGCGGTTAAAAAAAATTAATTTGTTTATATTAAATCTTGCTGGTGAAATGTTAATCTTTTCTAATTTAAATTCTTTAATCATTTCTTCTAAAGAAATTATCTCTCTGTCTCCTTCAGGATGCCAACCTAAAAGAGCCATAAAATTTATTAAAGCTTCTGGAAGGTATCCTTCTTCTCTATATTCTCTAATACTTTTAGCTCCATGTCTTTTAGAAAGTTTAGTACCATCCGGGCCTAAAATTAAAGGTAAATGAACAAAAATTGGTGGTTCCCATTCCATATATTTAAATATAAGAAGTTGTTTAGGGGTATTTGGTATATGATCTTCGCCTCTAATAACATGAGTAATTCCTTGATAGTGATCATCAACGGGAGCAGCTAAAAGATATAAGGGGGTTCTTTCATTTTTAGCAATAACAAAATCACCTAAAAGTCTAAAATCAAATTTTATTTCACCCCTAAGAAAATCTTTAAAAGTAATTATTTTTTCTGGTACTTTTAGTCTAATAACATAACTTTCTCCTCGAGAAATTTTTTTATTTACTTCTTCTTTAGTCAAATTTTTACATTTTCCAGAATATCTTGGCGGTTCCCCTCTTGTAAGTTGTTCTTGTCTTCTTATTTCCAATTCTTCTTTGGTACAAAAACAGTAATAAGCATAACCTTTATCAATTAGTGTTTTTATAACCTTTTCATAGAGATCTAATCTTTGACTTTGCTTGACTATTTCTTCATCTGGATAAAGGCCCAACCAATTTAAACTTTCAATAATATCTTCTTCATATTCTGGCAAAGAACGAGATTTATCTGTATCTTCTATTCTTAAAATAAAAGTTCCTTTTTGAGATTTGGCAAAAAGAAAATTAAAAAGAGCTGTTCTGGCACCTCCTATGTGTAAATAACCCGTTGGTGAAGGAGCAAATCTTACTCTTGGTTTTATCATTAACTAAATTATACCAGGAATAAGCTCCTTTTCTAAAGGTAACGTTAAGGTTACTTTAGTACCTTTATTTTCTTCTGATTCTACTTTTATTTCCCCGCCGTGAAGTTCGATAATTTTTTTAGCTAAATAAAGACCGATACCAAAACCTCCAATTTGTTTTTCTTTAGCTTTCTCTCCTCGATAATATTTTTTAAATAAATTTTGCATATCTTTTTCTGTCATTCCTATACCAGTATCTTTTATTTCAATTTTCACATAAGGTCTTCCTTCTATTTTTTCTGCTAAAATATTTATTTCTCCAAATTCCTTATTATAAATAACAGCATTTTCAGTTAAAGTAAAAAGAGAAAGAAAAATAAGATTTTCATCTCCGTAAATTTTTCTTGCTTTTTCATAAATTTCTACATTAACGCTTATCTTTTTTTCTTCGATTTTCCTTTTCAAAGCTTTTAAAATTTTTTTAAAAATTTCGTCAATATAAACTTCATTTAAATTTAAACTTAAGGATTCTTTTTCTGCTCTTATAAAATTAAGGATGTTTTGAGAAAAAATTATAGTAGTGGTAATAATATCTAAAATGTCTTCAATTATTTTTTTATTTTCTTCATTAAGTTTTTCTTGATCTATAATTTCAAGAAGCCATCTTATTTCTGAAAGAGGGGTTAAAAGGTTATGAGAGACAAGTTGAATAAATTCGATTCTTTTTTTGCTTTCAACAACATCTTTTGTTTTTTCGATAATCAATCTAAATTTATACATTCTTCCATCTATTTCTTCATCAAAATAGCTAATATTAAAATATCTCTCTTCAGGAAAGGAAAATTTAACCTCAATTATTTCAAAGGGTTTTTCAGAAACAATCTGAACATCTTCACCTTTAATGAAAGGAAAAAAGAGATTACCCAATATTTCGTAGGTTTTGTTTTTTATCATCCACTGACCTACTTCTAAGTTTTTAAGATCTTCTTTTTTCAAATTGACTATTTCAGCAAATTTTTCATTAGCATAAAAAATTTTTAAATTTTCGTCATAAATAACTATTCCTTCTTGAAGGTTACTTAAGATTTTTTCTAATAAGGGAAAAAAGGATGGTTTTTCTTTAGTTTGTCTTTTTTTAAAATAAAGATGCCAAAAAAGAAAATTAAGATTAAAAAGGATAGCTAAAAATAAAAAAATCTTAAGCAAATTAAAATCTTTTATAAAAAGAGAAATCAAAAGAAAAAATATAATAAAAATTAAAAAATAAAAATAAATATCTTTTTTTATTTTCTCTAAAATGTCTTTCGGTTTCATTTGATTAAATCAGATAAATTTTTACCTTCATTAATATTAACTTTTAGAGGCACAGAAAGTGGCATAATTTTTTCCATAACTTCTTTAATTATAACCTTAATTTCCTCTTTAATTTCTTCTTTGACTTCAAGAATAATTTCGTCATGAATAGCAAGAACAAAAAAGGCATTATTCTGCCATCCTTTTTCCAATATTTTTTTCTCTATTTCTAAAAGAGCTTTTTTTAAAATATCAGCTCCTAAACCTTGAATAGGCATATTTATAGCTATTCTTTCCGCTTCGCTTTTTTCTTTATAAGAAAGAGAATAAATTTCTGGAAGAAATCTTTTTCTTCCTAAAAGTGTTTCTGCATAACCTTTTTCTTTAGCAAAATTTATACTTCTTTTTTGATATTCTTTTACTTTAGGGTAAAACTTAAAAAATCTTTCCATTAAATTTTTAGCTTCATTTAAGCTTACTCCTAATCTTTCGGCTAATCCTCGGGGAGAAATACCATAGACAATACCGAAATTAATAATTTTTGCTTTTCTTCTTGCTTCCTGATCTTCTCTGCCAAAAACATATTTGGCTACTTCACCATGAATATCCCAATCTTCTTTAAAAGCTAAAATAAGATTTTCATCTTGAGAAAGATGGGCTAAAATTCTTAATTCTATTTGTGAATAGTCAGCACTTATGAAAACAAAACCATCTTCGCTTACAAAAATTTTTCTAAACTCTTTAGCCAGATCTCCTTTAAGAGGTAAATTTTGAAGGTTAGGTTTTTCAGAAACGATTCTTCCTGTAACTGCTTTAGTTTGATTAAAAAGGGTATAAATTCTTTTATTTCTAAAATCAATATATTTTAAAAATCCTTCGGTATAAGTTTTCAAAAGTTTAGTGTTTTCTCGATAAATTAAAATTTTTTCTATGATAGGGTGAGTTTCTATTATTTTTAAAAGATCTGCTTCCTGAGTTGAATAAATTCCTGATTTTGTTTTAGTTATATTTTTTGTTGTCAGTTTTAATATCTCGAAAAGAATAAAACTAAGTTCATGGGGTGAATTTAAATTGAATCTTCTTCCTGCTAAAGCATAAATTTCTTCGGCTCTTTTTTCTATTTCTTTTTTTAAAAATTTTTTGAATTCTTCGAGTTTTTCTAAATCAATTTTTATACCTCTAAATTCCATTCTTGCTAAAAGAGGAGAAATTTTAATTTCTAAATCATAATAAAGATTTTTAAGTTCTTTTTCTTCTAACTCTTTTTTCAAAATTTCATAAACCTTAAGAGAAGATGAATAAATATTTTCAAAATTTTCTTTAAGATAATATCTTAAATTATCTTCAAAAGTAAAATTGCCCCTTTCAGGGTTTAAAAGCCAAAAAACAATTTTTAAATCGAAAATCTTTTCTAAAGATATTTTTTTATCAAAATAAAAATCTTCTTTTAAAGTAATTTTTATAAGCTCTTTAAAGTCATAAACTATTTTTTCATGTGGTAAACTAAAGATTTTTTTTAAATCAGAAAGAGGGAATGTTTTTATACTATTACCATCATAAACTTCTAAAACATCTTTATTTAAGAAAAGGAAAAATGGTGAATTTAAATCTTCTATATTGCCTTCATCTTTTTTAATTTCTTCTATTTTTTTCAAAGAAAAAAGACTGGGTTTTTCTTTTTTAAATCTTTCTATTAAAGATTTGAAAGAAAATTCTTCAAAAATTTTTATAAGCCTTTCTTCATCATAGCCTTCATATTTCATCTTTTCTGGCTCAAAATCAAAAGAAATATCTTTTCTTAAGGTGACAATGTTTTTAAAAAAAAGTAATCTTTCTTTATTTTCTAAAATTTTACTTCTAAAAGAGGGTTCTAGTTTTCCTTTTTCTGCTTCTTCAATAATTTTTTCTAAATCACCAAATTTATTTATAAGAAGACTAGCTGTTTTTTCGCCTATTCCTGGAACCCCAGGAATATTATCTGATTTATCACCAACTAAAGCTTTAAAATCAGGGACTTTTTCTGGTAAAATGCCAAATTTATTCCTAACCTCTTCAATGTCATAAATTTTCATTTCCGAAATTCCTTTTTTCATAGTAAAAATTCTAGTTTTTTCATCAACAAGTTGAAGTGTATCTAAATCTCCTGTCAAAATAACTATTTCTTTAGCAAAAGGTTTAAATCTTTCTTTTAAAGAAGCGATAAGATCATCTGCTTCATAACCAGATTTTTCTATGATAGGAATATTAAAGCCTAAGAAAATCTTTTTAGAAAGACCAATCTGAATTTTAAGATCATCTGATGCTTTTGGTCTTTGGGCTTTATATTCTTTAAAAACTTGATGTCTTAAGGTTGGTTCTGGCCTATCATAAAGAGCAAAAATATAGTCTGGTTTATATTCCTTTAAAAACCTTAAAAGAATATTGGAAAGTCCGTAAATAGCATTGGTTGGTCTTCCTTGAAAATCAGTAAGCCTTGGAAGGGCATGATAAACTCTATGGATAAGAGAATTGGCATCTATAAGAACTACCCTCATTTTATTTCTACTACTCTTTTTTTAAGAGAAATTATTTTAATAATAACTTTAACAAAGTTAATTTTTTTTCTTTTAAGATATTTTTCTAATTTCTCTCCCCATTCAATAAAAAAAATGTTTCTTTTGTTTTTTATTTCTTTTTTTAAATCAAGTTTAAGTACTTCTTTTGGTTTTTTTATTCTGTAAAGATCCAGATGATTTAAATAATATTTTTTATCTTTTAAAAAAAATTCGTATTTTTGCCAAAGAATAAAGGTTGGACTTTGAAGAACTTCTTTTATTTTAAGTTTTTTAGCTAAAAGTTTAATATAAGTTGTTTTACCACTTCCAAGTTCTCCCACAAATAAAAAAATTCTCTCTTTTGGTATTTTTTTGAAAATAAAATCAATAAGTTTTTTGGATTTTTTTAAATTTTCAATTTCAAATTTCATATATATTATTTTAAAAAATCCCCTCCAAAAAGGAGGGGATTTGAGTGCGTTTTAAGTTCTTATTTTTTAATTAAA
>DAINRM010000005.1:22768-43841 GCA_036741875.1 Patescibacteria group bacterium
CTTCATCTTGCATCAAAACTTTTAAAATCTCTACCAAGTCTGGGTTTAACAACTTTATCATCTTTTTTTCTTATCTAATTTACGACCGTTTTATTTAAAAATTTTCATATCTTTTTTTCTAAAAGTCAAGATTTTTTGCGTTTGTAAAAACTTCATCAATATCATCTAAATCTAAAAGTTCGTTTATTAAATTTTTAAGCTTTTCTTTTGTTTCTTCATTTTTAATTTCTACAGGATTTATTGGAAAAAATTCAATATAAGAATCGAAAATTTCTATGTCTTTGCTTAAAATTTTGTTTTTTAATTCGTTAAGATTTTTTACACCGGTTATTAACATGATAGTTTCGCTATCTTTTTCTCTTATGTCTTCAATAATATCTAAAAATTCTAAAACACCGTTTTCGTTTTTTTTATAGATTTCAACAACACCTTTTTCTTCAAAGCTCCATCTTACTGATCCGGGGTTAGTCAACTTACCTCCTTTTTTATTAAGAATTGATTTTATATTACCTAAAGTACGATTTTTATTATCTGTAATTGCTTTTATTAAAAGGGAAACATTTTCAAAATAAGCCTCATACCAAACTTCTTCAAGATTTAAATTCTTATCTTCTGCTTTTTTAACAGCTCTCTCTATATTTTCTAAAGGAACTTTGAATTCTTTAGCTCTTTCAATAGCATTTCTAAGTTTTGGGTTTGTTTCAGGATTATTTCCTTCTCGAGCAGCTACAATAATAGCATTTATAAGCTTTCCAATAAGTTGACTTTTTCTTACATCAAGTACTGTTTTCTTTCTTTTTATTTGGGCCCAATGTGAATGTCCTGCCATTTTTTAAAATAAAAAATTTTTTAAATAAAAAATAAAAATCGGGAAGGATCATAAGCCGGGTTCTGTTTTAGCTAATCATCTGTCTAGGCTCTTTGTTACCAAAGAGCTCATGCGGCACTCCCGTTTTTAAACGGGCACGGCCTTGCACCCAGGAAGAAGAAAGCAACCTTATGAATTGCTTCATAAGGTATGGAGGTAGCCAAAAGAAGATTCTTTTGACACCCTCCATCTTTTCACCTTTCTCCAGGTTTAAAACCTGGATAGTATAGTCTCTGTGCTTTCTTCTAGGGTTTTCACCCTAACCCCTTTTCGGGGTTTCCTTTAAAATGGGTGCCCGGACTTTCCTCTGGGATTTTTCCCAGCGATTAGCGATCCTTCCCTATAATATTATACCACTCTTTTCCAAAAACGATTTTTAAATCTCCATTTCTTTGGGTAAGCCATAAATTTTTATTTTTAAAGAATTCTAAAACTTCTTTATGCGGGTGTCCATATCTATTAAAACCAGATTGAATTACTATAATTTTTGGATCTATAACTTCAAAAAATTCTTTAACCAAAGAATATTTAGAACCGTGATGGGGGAAATCAAGAAGAGAAAGGTTTTTTAAAAGATTTGTGTATTTCTTTAAATTTTTCTCAATACCCTCTTTTTCTACATCTCCCGTAAAAAGAAAACTAAAATTTTCTCTTCTACCATAAATTACTAAAGAATTGTCATTGTCTTTATAGTAAACTTTATCTGGGTGTAAAACTAAAAGGTTTGTTTTTTTTAAAATTATTTTGTCACCTTTATCGATGAAAAAAATTTTTATCTTCTTTTTTTCTAAATTTTTTAAAAGCTCTTTAAAATTATCATCGTTCAAAGAAGTTTTATTTATTAAAAGAAGCCTTATTTCATATTTATCGCTTAAAGAATTTAAAGATAAATAATGATCGACATCAGCGTGAGAGATAATTACAATATCTAGGTTTCTTTTAAAAAATGGTAAATTATTGTTTAAAGACTTTAAAATTTTAAAATCATCTTTGCCTGTATCATAAACAATAATATTTTTTCCTTCCTTTAAAATAAAACTTTTTCCCTGACCAACATCTGGAACTAAAAGAAAATCTTCTGAACTTAAATAAATAAAAATAGAAGAATAAAGAAAAATGTTAGCGAAGATTAAAATTAAATTCAGCGTTTTCATTTTTATTAATTTTATAAATAAGGAGAAGAATTATAGAATAAAAAGTTAGATAAAAATAACTAGGCAAAAAGATGTTTATTTCTGGAAGAAGATTTCCTAATTCTACTATTTTTTTTATAAAAAGAAGAGGTGGATAAAGAATAAGCGAAAGGTAAGAAAAAGGAGAAACGAATATTCCTAAAATAAAAACGATTGGTAAAAGAAAAAGTATAGGAAGATTAAAAAAAAGACCAAAAGGATTGAAAGAGTTAAAAACAAAACCAAGAAACGGAAAAACTAAAATGAAAGAGGCTAATGACTGAGAAAAAACTTCTTTTAAATAATCAATTTTTAAAAAACTTAATTTTTCTTTAATATAAGGGGAAATATAAATTATTCCTACAAAAGAAAGAAAAGAGAGTATTGTTCCGATTTCAAAAATTTCTTTTGGAAAAGTTAATAGAATTATTATTAGTGAGGTTAAAACAATATTTCTTTTTAACGGTATTCTTCCGGAAAAACTCTTAATAAAAATCAAAAACAAAATAAAAATGAAAGCTCTTAAAATACTTCCTTCAAAGCCAACTAAAAATAAATAAAAAGCTAAAATCAAAATTGAAATAATAAGGGAAATTTTATAATTTAATCTTAAGTTTTTCAAAAAAGATAAAAAAATTGAAAAAATTAACACCAGATTGCTTCCTGAAGCGACTAAAATATGAGATATACCCGCCTTTTGAAAATTTTTATAAAGATGCGGATTTTCTATGTTTTCACCAAAAATTATTCCTCTTAAAATGTTTTCTTCTGGCCAAGGAAGGTTTTTCTTTATTTTTTCATCATAAAAATTTCTCACTTTAGAAGAAAAACTAAAAAGGGGAAAGGCTTTTTCTTTTTTAGAAATTTTTGGAAAGTATATTTTATTTTCTTTAATTTCAAAATTATCAAGAGTTAATTTTTCTCCTAAGTTTGCTTTTTCGTTTAAATATAAAAAATAGTTTTCTTTATTTTTTAAATTGACTGCTTTTACCTTGTAATAATTTTTAATTTTTTGAGAATGAGAAATAATTAAAAACTCGTTATTATTTGGCGGTTCTTTTTTGAAATTTATTAAAAAAAGTATGAAAAATAAAAAAATTAAAAGTAAAAAATATAAATTAGCTTTCATCAAAATTTGCCCCTAGGAGGACTCGAACCTCCATCTTCTCCTTAGGACGGAGACGCTCTTCCTTTGAGCTATAGGGGCATTTTTTTCTTTATATATTTTAAAATAAAAATAATGAGATTTATCTATTTAAGCTTAATTTTTTTAATTATTTTCGGTTTTGTTAAAGCTGAAGAGAATGGTTTTCAAAAAATTCAAGATGAAGTTTTTAGAATTTTAAAAAATATTATTATGTTTCTTTTTTCAGCCTTAATGCTGTTATCTGGTTTAGTTTTACTTTTTTTAGGAGTTAAATATATTCTTGCTAAGGGCGATATAAAAGAGCTTCATAAAACATTGCTTTATGTAGTTTTAGGAATTATTCTTTTAGTAAGTTCCTTTTTTGTACCTAATCTTTTAAAAAACCTTATCGAAAGTTTGAGGTCTTAACTTTATTCTTTAAGTACCTCTTCTAAATCTTCCGGTGAAATTAAAACTTTTCTTGGTTTAGAACCTTCTTGCGGTCCTACAATTCCTTTCTCTTCCATTAAATCTAAGAGCCTTGCTGCTCGAGCATATCCTATTTTAAGTTTTCTTTGAAGAAGAGATGTTGAAGCTTTTCCACTGCTAACGACAATTTTTATAGCTTCCTTAAGAAGTTCTTCATCCTCAGCTTCTTCTCCAAGTTGAGGAAGGTAGCTTTTTTCTATATGTTCTATAGAAATTTTCTTAATTTCCTCTTCAGTAACTTTTTCTGATTGATTTAGCCAAAATTTTACAATTCTACTTATTTCTTCTTCGGTTACAAAAGGAGCTTTAACTCTCAAGGGTTTATGAAGGTGTTTAGAAATAAAAAGAGCATCGCCAGAACCAATAAGTTTTTCTGCTCCGCTAGTATCCAAAACAGTTCTTGAGTCAACTTGGCTAGCTACTTTAAAACATATTCTGTTAGGTATATTTGCTTTAATTAAACCAGTAACAATATCCACAGAAGGTCTTTGGGTTGCTAAAACAAGATGAATCCCTGTAGCTCTAGCCATTTGAGCTAAACGGATAATTATTGTTTCTACAGAAGAACCGTAGGTTACCATAAGATCTGCCATTTCATCAATTACTAAAACTATTCTTGGTATTATTTTATCTTTTTTTTGAATCTGCTTTTTATTATAACTATCTATATCACGAGAACCAGTAGCTTCTAAAATTTTATATCTTTCCTCCATCTCATTTACCAACCAGTTAAAAACAGCTAAAGTTTTCTTTATATCAGTAAGAGGATCAAGAAGAAGGTGGGGAAGAGATTGATAATTTATAAGCTCTACTCTTTTAGGATCAATAAGAATAAGATTCAAAGTTTCGGGTGTGTTTTTCATCAAAAAAGAGATAAGAAGATTGTGAATAAAAATAGATTTTCCTGAACCAGTAGTTCCAGCGATCAAAAGGTGAGGCATTTCAGCTAAATCTGCAAAATAAGGTTCTCCATTTATTTTTCTTCCTACAGGGAAAAGAAGAAGATTGTCAGTGTTTAAAAATTCTGGATTATTTAAAACGTTACCCAATCTTACTACAGCTGATTTTATGTTAGGAACTTCTATACCTATAACTGCTTTTCCTGGAATAGGGGTTTCTAAAATTAAATTAGGAACACCTAAAGCTAAAGCAAGATCATTTTGAAGACTTAAAATTTTAGAAAGCTTTACACCTTCGCCTGGTTTTAAAGAAAATCTTGTTACTGCTGGTCCTATTTCTACACCAACTATTTCAGCTTTAATCTCGAAACTCTCTAAAGTTTTTATAATAATTTCGGAAGTTTTATTAACATCTGGAGCAACAACTTCCTCTTTTCCTTGTTTAAGAAGCTCTATTGGAGGAAGTTCCCATTTACCTTTTTGAATTATTTTTCTAAGAGGTAAAGCGGAAGGTTGTTTTTCTGTTTTCTTAATTTTTGCTTTAGTTTCAATTCTTATTTCTTGTTTTACCCCTTTAAGGGGCTCTTCTAATTTTTCTTTTGTTAAAGTTTTTTCAATTTCTTTCTTAGCACTAAAAAATAAAGATTTTAAAAATAAGAAAAGTTTTTCTTCTAAAATAAGCCATAAACCGAAAATTGAAAGAAGAAAATAAAAAAGAAAACCTCCTAAGGGTCCAAAAATGTAAGCATTAAAATACAGAAATTTTCCTAAAAAACCACTTTCTCCAAAAAAGTATTCAATATAAAAACTTATAAAGAGGAAGATAAAAATTAAACCAAAAATTCTTTTAAAAATCTGAAACCATGAAAATTTTTTAAAAAGAAAAAAAGAAGTTAAGATTAAAAAGGGTGATAAAAAATAAAATGTCCACCCTAAAAGTTTTTGTAAAAGAATGTAAAGATTATAAGTAATTAAACCCTTAGGACTTAAAATAGAAAGAGTAAAGATAAATGATAAAAAAACCAAAAACCAACCTAAAAAGGGCTTAAAGTTTTCTGAGTAAATTAATTGTGTTATTTTTTCTTCAATTTTTATTTTGTTTTTTTTATTATTCCTTTTCATCACTTAAAATTATAAAAAACAATGGTTCTTATTCAAAACAAAGATATTTTCAGAAATTACGAAATTTTAGAAACTTTTGAAGCAGGAATAGAACTTTATGGTTTCGAAGTTAAATCTATTTTAACAGGTAAAGGAAGTTTAAAAGGAAGTTATGTGACTTATAAAGGTAGAGAGCTTTTTTTAGTTAATTTTTACATACCTCCTTATCAGAAAAAAAACGTCTTTAAGGATTATGATCCTTTAAGACCAAAAAGGCTTCTTTTAAAAAAGAGAGAGATTGATTATCTGATTTCTAAAATAAAAACCAAGGGGTTGACTGTTTTACCTCTTAAGATTTATAATAAAAATAGACTTATAAAAGTAGAGATTGCTGTAGTAAGGGGTCTTAAAAAATATGAGAAAAGAGAAAAATTAAAAGAAAAAGAGTTTAGAAGAGTTAAAGAAAGAATTCTCAAAAATTTTTAGGGGGTGAAATGGAGGTCGAGGAGGAAGAAAGAAACCATTGGAGCTGGCAGGTTGGCAACCTTAACAGCTAAATAAGTGCCAACAGAGTCCCAGCTTACGCTCTTTCGTAAAGAAGGCGGCTTCTAAAAAGCTCGGCGGAGGAGCTTTTTAGGGGTTAAAAATTTCTCCGCTAGGTTTTAGGTGATGGCTCTAACCTAAAACCGAAACTAAGAGCCTGTGCTTCTCGAAGGTTTGTTTGTTTTCCTTCGAGAAGTCAAATTTAAAAAACAAACTGCGCCAGGAGAGCCAATGGTTTCTTTTCCTTCGATGGGGGTTCGATTCCCCCCACCTCCACTTTTATAAAACTCCTGTTACTCTTTCAATTTCTTCTAAGGTGGTAATTTTTTTCAAAGCTTTAATAAGTCCGTCTTGTTTCATACTTACAAAATTATCCTTAATTTCTAAATATATCTCTTCTTCTGTAGGATTTTTTAAAATTAAAGGTTGAAGTTTTTCTTCTAAGATAAATAGTTCAAAAATACCAATTCTTCCTTTATAACCTGTATTAAAACAAAGGTGACAACCTAAACCTTTAGCTAATTTAAAATTCTCTAAATCAAAATCTCTTTTCACTCTCTGAGGTAAGTTTTGAAGTTCTTTTTTAATTTTTTCTTTAGTTTTTTCATCAGGATTATATTCTTCTTTACAATTTTCACAAATTTTTCTTACAAGTCTTTGAGCAATAACAAGTCTTAATGCTGAAGGAATAAGTTTGGGATCAACTTCTAAGCTTATAAGCCTAGGAATAGCACCCAAAGAAGAGTTGGTATGTAAAGTTGAAAGAACAAGATGTCCGGTTAAAGAAGCTTGGATAGCTGTATTAGCTGTTTCTTTATCTCTTATTTCACCAACTAAAATGACATCAGGATCGTGTCTTAAAAAGGCTTTAAGAGCTGAAGCAAAGGTCAAATTTTTTCTTTCATCTATCTCTACTTGGGTTATACCTTCAATTCTATACTCAATAGGATTTTCGATGGTTAGGATTTTTACCTCAGGCCTTTTAAGTTTCATTAAAATAGAATATAGCGTTGTTGTTTTTCCTGAACCTGTAGGACCAGTGTTAAGTATCATACCATTAGGAAGGAGAATAATTTTATTTAAGATTTCATAATCATCTTCTCTAAGTCCTAAATCTTCTAATGTTTTTGTAATTTTAGAAAAATTTAGTATTCTAATAACAAAAGCTTCGCCGTAACCTGTAGGTAAAGAGGAGACACGAAAATCTATTCTATTTTTTTCAAAATTTACAAAAAAACTACCATCCTGAGGTTTGTCAGTGATATTTAACATCATTCCAGAAATGATCTTAATTCTATTTTTAATAACATCGTAAATTTCTTTATCTAGATAAATAACATCATAAAGAAGACCATCTAAACGATAACGAACAACTATTTTATCTTCATAAGGTTCAAAATGTATATCTGAAGCGTCAAATTTCAAACCTCCAGCAATAATGGTATCCAATACAAAAAAAGGATTTTCTTTTAAAAGCTCTTGACAAAAATTTTGTAAAAGCTCTTTTCTTGTGATTTCTCTATTTACTTTTTCAATCACCTCTTGGTTTAAATCTAAACTTTTAGAAATCTTGAGTCTTTTAAGTCTAATCAGGCTATATTCATCTAAGGCTTCAAAAAAACTTGAATTAGAGATTATACCCCAAATAACCTCTTTTCTTTTTTGTTTTAGGGTCTCTATAAAATCTTTAAGACCAGGAAGCAAAGGATCAACTATACCGATAATAATTTTTCTACCGTCATCTTCTAGAGGGATGAGTTTAAATTTTTCCGCTTCTTCTTTAGAAATAATTTCTAAAGCTGTTGGTTTTGGTTTTAAAAGAGAAAGATTAAAATAAGGAACTCCTAATTTGGAAGCTAAGACCTGAGCTAAATATTCTTCTTGTTCTCTTTTTTTTCTTTTTATTTCTTCCCAGTCTATCATCAAGAATAATTATAAGATGGTTTAAAATTTAAATTAAATGAAGCTTTTTTTAAAAATTTTATTTTTTTTCTTTTTTATTTTCTCAAGTTTGTTTTTGATTCTTTATTTTTATTTTTCCAAAGACCTTCCTGAACCTAGTATTTTAGGACAAAAAATAGTTAGCGGTGGTATAGAAATTTATGATAGGACAGAAACAGTTCTGCTTTACAAAATAGGTTTTAGAAGAAAATGGGTTGATTATAACGAAATTCCCGATAAGGTTATTAAGTCATTTTTAGTAGCGGAAGATATTGATTTTTTCAAACATAAAGGTATAAGTTTAAGAGGGATTATAAGATCGTTTTATTTAAATTTAAGAAAAGGAGATTTAACTTATGGAGGTTCAACAATTACCCAACAACTGGCAAGAAATCTTTTTTTAACTAAAGAAAAAACTTTAGGAAGGAAGATTAGAGAAATAATCCTTGCTTTAAAAATAGAAAAAAAATACTCTAAAGAAGAAATTTTAACTTTTTACCTAAATTCTATTTATTTAGGAGAAGGAAATATTGGTATTGGTGCGGCTAGTGAATATTATTTTGATAAAAAAATCCAAAGAGTTTCTTGGTCAGAAGCTGCTATTTTAGCTAGTATTGCCAGAGCACCGTCTTTTTATGCTCCTATATCTCCTGAAAATTTAAAAAGACTAAAAGAAAGAAGAGATTTTATTTTGAAAAAACTTTATGAAAATGGTTTTATTTCTTCATTGGAATATGAAAAAGCCTTAAAAGAAGAGATTTCTTTAGTTAAAGGAAAATATGCTGGTATTATTGCTCCACATTTTGTTATGGAAGTAATTAATGTTCTTAAAAAAAGTTTTCCTAATAAAAATTTAGAAGAGCTTAATCTTAAAGTAGTAACAACTTTAGATTTAAAACTTCAAAAGATTGCTGAAGAAATTGTTGAAAAAAGAGTAAAAGAAAACAAAGAAAAATATGGAAGTACCAATGGGGCTTTAATGGCTATTAATCCTAAAACAGGGGAAGTTTTAGCTTTAGTAGGTTCTAAGGATTTTTTTGATGAAACTATTGATGGACAAGTAAATGTTCCTTTTAGAAAAAGACAACCAGGTTCAGCTATTAAACCACTTGTTTATTCTGCTCTTTTTGAATTAGGTTATCCCGATAAGACTATAGTTTTTGATGTTCCTACAAATTTTGGAAATTATCGACCAAAAAATTTTGATGGTAAATTTAAAGGACCGGTAAGCTTAAGACAAGCTTTAGCAGAGTCAAGAAATGTTCCTTCAGTAAAAGTTTTTTACTTAGCTATTCCCGAAAGGGTTATTTCTTTAGCTAAAGAAGCTGGTATGGAATATCTTGATGATTGGAAAAAATATGGGCTTTCTTTTGGTTTAGGAACAGCCGAAGTAAGAATGGCTGATCTTATAAGATTTTATGGTGCTTTAGCTAATGACGGGATTTTGGTTTCACAAACTTTAATTTTAAAAATTGTTCAAGAAGGAAAAATCATTTATGAATATTTTCCTCAAGAGAAAAGGATTATTTCTTCAGAAACAGCTCGTTTAGTAACAGATATTTTAAAAGATAAAGAGGCAAGAAGGGGTCTTTTTCAAAGAAGTTTTCATTTAACTGATTTTGGTTTTTATGAAGTAGCTTTAAAAACAGGAACAACACAATTTTATCAAGATGCTTGGACTTTCGGATATACTAAAGATTTAGTAGTCGGAGTTTGGACAGGAAATACTAGTGGTCAAAGGCTTAAATCACAAGCAGCAAGTATTGTTGCAGCCCTACCTATTTTCCATGATTTCGTAAAAAAACTTATTGATGAAGGAATTCTACCAGAAAATAAATTTGAACCTCCAGAAAAAAGAGAGGCAAATAAACCTATGTTAAATGGTGAATGGATATCTTCTTATGGGATTCATAATATTCTTTTTTATGTAGACCGCTACAATCCTTTAGGACCTCTTCCTTCTCATCCGGAAAACGATCCACAATTTCTTCCCTGGGAGGAGGGTGTTCAAAATTGGATTAAATCTTTTGAGGAAAATACAGAATTTTAAAATGAGGATATTTTCTTTGAAAATCAAGTTTTATTTCTTCTAATTTATATAAATCGATTGGGTTTAAAAAGTGTATTTCAATAATTTCTTTTTTAATTTTAATTTTTATTTTCGATTCTGGGAAATGTTTTTTTAAAAAATATGCTAATTCATAAATTTCGTTCAAATTAAAATCAAGTTTTTTAAACATTAAAGATGCATGGAAACATAAATAAAATCTTCTTCTAAAGGAGAGCTCAGATAAAGAGGGAAAGATTCTTCTCCGGCGGAAAAGAAACTTAAAAATACTTTTTCAGAATCATAGACACTGAAACCATCAAAAAAGAAGTCTAAGTTAAATTTAATCTTAAATTCATTTCCTCCATAACTATTTTCTTTAACTTCAAAATCAACTTCATTTTTGGCTTCACCCAAAAGTTCATTTTTCGAAATAAGATAAATTTTATTTTCTTTAAAGTCAAAAATTACATCCAATTCTTTTAAGTCAGTTGTATAAACTTTGTTAAGTTTTAAAGCTTTTAATATTTCTTCTGTGTTTATTTCTAAAGTAAAAAGAAAGCTTGTTGGTTCAATAAAATCTTTATAATTTGGGTAGTCTAAAGCGACAATTTTATTTGTTAAAAGATGATTTCCTATTTCAAAAGAAACTTGATTTTCTTCAAAGTAAATTTTTAATTTTCCTGTTTTTTTCTTAATGTTTAGATATTCTTTAATAATTCTTTGTGGCAAAAGCACCTTAATTTCACTTATATTTGTTTCATAAAAAACAGGTTTTATTTTTTTTACTCCTAATCTAAAAGAATCGGTAGAAACTAAGTTAAGTCCATTTTCAGATAAGTCAAAATAAATTCCTGAATATTCAGGCCTTATATCAGAAGTTTTTAAAATTGGTTTTAATTTTTCAACAACATCTAAAAAAATTTCATTATCTATTTCAAAATAGTTATCTTTATTGATCGATGAAAAAGTTGGGTAATCTTCTTGAATAAGTCCTGGTAGATTAAGAAAAAATTTCTTTCCTCTTATATAAAGAATGTCGTCTTTTGTTTCTAAGGTGATATCTTCTTCGTAAAGATTATCGACTATGTTTTCAAATTGTTTAGCTGGTATAAGAATTTTTCCTTCTTTTTCGATTCTAACAGGAAATTTTGTTTGATAATTAATTTCTAAGTCTGTAGCAGCAATATAACAATCATTTTCTTTAGCTTCAAGATAGAAATAATTGAGAATGTTAATATCTGTCTTTTTAGGACAAATACTTCTAACTATTTGTATTACTTCTTTTAATTTTTCTTTTGAAATAGTAATAATCATAGTAGTGATCTTAGCAATGTTAATTCTTTTTAAATTTTATTTAAAAATTTTATAAAAAAGCATTTAATTTTTATTTAAAAAAGTGTAAAAATTGTTAATTTTCTAAAAGTTTTGCTTTAATAATATCAATTTCTTTTTTAAGTTCTTCATTATTACTCAATTCTTCCACAATTTTTTCATAAAGATAAATAGCGGTAGTATGATCTTTTTTCAAAATTTCTGCAATTGAAGTGTAAGAAAGTTGACTATATTCTCTCAAAAAATAAACTAAAAGCTTTCTAATTTGTGTAAGATGTTTATTTCTTAATTTTTTAAAAAGCTCTTCTTCTTTTATTTCATAATGTGAAGTAATAACTTTGATTACTCTTTTAGGAGTAACTCTCTTATAATAATCTTTCGAAAATTTTTTAACGATTTCTTTAATGGTTTCTAAATTAATTTTTTCCATGAATTGACTTTCAAAATAAATGGCAGTTAAAATTCCTTCTAATTCTCGAATGTTATTCACAAATTTTTCAGCAATAAACTCATAAATTTCTTCACTAAGTTCTAACCCCTTTTCTTGGGCTTTCATTTTTAAAATAGCCACTCTTGTTTCAAAATCAGGAGGATTAATATCTACAACTAAACCTCCTTCAAATCTTGATCTTAATCTTGTTTCTATGTCTTGAATCAGAGAAGGAGGTCTATCTGAAGAAAAGATGATTTGTTTAGAAAGGTTATAAAGATAGTTAAAAGTATGAAAAAGTTCTTCTTGAGTACTAATTTTTCCAGAAAGAAAATGAATATCGTCTAAAATAAGAACGTCTACATCTCGAAATCTTAATCTAAATTCTTCTGTTGAATGATTTTTAATAGAATTTATAAAAAGATTTGTAAATTCCTCAGTAGTAAGATATTTAATTTTGAGATTTTTAAATGTTTTACAAATTTCATTACCTGTAGCCTGAAGAAGATGAGTTTTACCAACCCCTACAGGACCATAAATAAAAAGAGGATTATGTAAACCACCAGGATTTTTACTTACCGCTTGACAAGCAGCAAAAGCAAGCTCATTTGTCTTACCTACAACAAAATTATCAAATCGATAACGAGGATTTAGGTTGGTTTGAGGATTGGTTTCAAAAATAGAAAGTTTTGGAGTTTTTAAAGCCAAAGTTTGCAGTCTTTTAATAACTGTTTTTCTTGAAGAAATGATCGTTTTTCCTTGAGAATTTTCAACAATTATTTCAATATTTTTAACATCAGGAAATTTATTTTTAATGATTTTAAAAACAAGAGATAAATAATTTTTTTCAATCCAATTTTTAATAAACTTACTAGGAACAGAAATTTTTAAAGAACTATGGATATAAGTTTTAGGTAAAAAATCATTAAACCAAATGTTAAAGCTTTTTTCTCCTACAGAATTTTTAATTTCTTCAAGTATTTCCTTCCAAAGAGATTCAAAAGTTTCTAAGGTCATTTCTTATCTTGTATTATAATATAAAGTGTGAACTAAGTTCAAGAGATAAAAAATGACAAAAAGAAAGAAAAAAAGAACATCAGGATTTTTAGTAAGAAAGAAAACAAAAGCGGGAAGAAGAATTCTTTTAAGACGAAGAAGAAAAGGAAGAAAAAGATTAGCTTAATTTAATGCTTAAGAAAATTTATAGACTTAAAGGAGAAGATTTAAAAAATTTTTTTATGCAAAAAAACAAAAGTTTAAAAAATAAAAACTTTTTGATAGTTTTTAAGGAAAATAATTTAGATTTTCCAAGGTTTTCGGTCAAGCTTAATACCAAGATTTTTAAAAAAGCAGTTAAAAGAAATAGATTAAAAAGAAGAATTTATGAAATAATAAGAAAAAATTGGGGAAAAATTGTTGATAAAAAATTTGACATTGTTATTTTTCCTTTAAAAGAAGAATTAATAAATAAAAAATTTGATTTATTGGAATCAGAAATTTTATATTTGTTAAATAAAATATAAGGATGGTTTTTATAGAAAATAATTTTTACGGTTTTTTTAAATTTCTTTTAGATCTAACTAAAGATTATGGTTTAGCCCTTTTAACTTTTGTTTTCATTTTAAGATTAGCTATGCTTCCTTTAAGTTTTTTGAATTTTAGAGAAGAAATAAAACTAAAAAAAATAAGACCAAAAATAAAAGAAATAATAGAAAAATATAAAAACGATCCTTTAAAACAAATTGAAGAGTTAAATAAAATTTATGAAGAATATAAGTATAACCCTCTTTTAACTTTATTTTTACAATTTGTACCTTTGCCTATCTTAATTTCGGTTTTTTTTGTTTTAAATAAAATAATTAAAGAAGAGAAAAAAATCTTTTTTTTAGGAATAATTGATCTAACCTCTAAAAATATTTTCTTAATTGCTTTAACTATTTTAATTCAAACAATTTATTTTTTTATTCAAACTAAAGGAGAAAAAGAAAATTTAAAAATACAAATTTTCTTTTTGTTTCTTATTTTTTTAATAATAATTCAATTTCCTTCAATTTTTACTCTTTATTGGTTAAGCAATCTTATTTTAATGATAGTTGAAAGAAAACTATTCGAGATTTACAACATAAAGCTTAGCGTCATTTCTATTCCAAAAGATAAGTCCTAAAGGAGAAAGATTAGGTTTGACGACATCAAAATTACCATTTAAAATTATTTCTTTTTCTTCTTTATTTTGGGGGTCATAAATAATAATTTTATCTTTAGAAGCTCTTTTAAGTTTAAGCCAATCTTCAGGGCTAACATTATTCAAAGAAATACCACAAATAAGAACTTTTTTAAAAGTGCATTTTTCTGAAAAAGAGCTCCAGTTAAATTTTTTTATTTCCTTATAGTTTTTATCTAAAATTTTAGAAATAAAAATTCCGTTTTCTTCTTCAGAAAGAAAAAGATAGTTGTTATCTTCGCTTGAAAGGAAAGAAGGAAAAGTTTTTTTATCGAAAATAAGTTTAATTGATTTTGGATTTTTAAGATTTAAAGAAAAAACAGGAGTGAGAGGATAAATAAGAGGATCTGCCCAAATTAAAACATTATCTCCAAAAATTTCCATTTTTGCCTGCGGAAGATTTAAACTAGCTAAAACCAAAGGATCTTTTTTAAAATCACTCAATTTTAAAATTTTTCCACCTTTTTCTTCATCAAAAGAGAAAAAAATTAATTCATCGTTTTTCCATTTAAAAGAAATGATTTCTTCTTTCAAAGTTTTAATTTCATCAAAAGAAAAGTCTAAAACTTTCCATTCTTGATTTTCTTTAAAAAGAAGCCTCTTTCTTGTTGGAGAAATAGAAGGAGAAGAAATTGAAAAAGATTTGTAAAGTTCTTTATAAGATTTATCGTCAAGATTTAAATATTTAACTATGCCAGTTTGAGGATCATAGACATAAATATAGGGATAAATAAGATCAATAAAAACAAATTCTGAATCAAAAAGAGGTTTAACTTTTTCTTCTAAAGTTGAAGTACTTAAGGAAGGTTCTTGGGAAGAAGTCTCTTCTTTTTCTAGAATTAAAAAAGGTTCTTCCTCAGGAAGCTCAAGAGGCATTGGTTTTTCTTCAGGAACCTCTACAACCTTTGGTTCTTTTGGTAACTCTTTTTTCCTGGTAACAAAATAACCTAAAAAGGAAATCGAGGTTATAACTATGAGAATAAAAATACTTAAAATAAAAAATTTTTTATTTCTCATTATTTTTGATTTAATTTTATTTTAATTTTATCATTGCTCTGGTTGGATATTTAAACTTGCATGAAGATGATAACCTATAAAATAACAAGGACAGCCTTGAGGTGGCGCTGATACGGTTGTAGTTCTGCATCTTTCAGGACAGGGAGAAACTTGTTTTCTCCCTTCTTCATTAATACATTCTAAAGTTTTTCCGCTTTCATTTAAAACAACAAAACCGCACCCCACCAAAGTACCTAAAAGAAACTGATAATCATTATCGTTAGGAATAACATCGATACAATGACCTGCTTTATGACAAGGATCCGCAGAAGCAGGATTATATCCTTGGGTGATCCTAAAGAGCGGTTTTCCTCTTTCTTCATAATTAGGTATTACACACTCTTCAAGTCTTTTACGGACAAAATTAGACATAGTAGTTCCCATAAAGCTGGTATATGAGAAATTAGGATCATTAGGCGATGCTTTAATAGGATAAGCGGGAGTAAAACAAACATATTCTTTTATATTTCCTAATTTATTTTTATCTATCCAATAATAATAGGCAGAAACATTTGGAGATATTTGTTTAAAATTTTCAGCTTCTCCCCAATTAAATTCTTTAAATACAGGTGGTTTAGCTTTTTCTAAATAAGGTATTTTTAACTTAACTTGAAAAATTCTCGGATTAATAATATTTAAAATTTGAGGTAAAACTAAAACAACAATAATAGCTCCTATAGAGTTCATAATCCTATTTTTTCCCGACTCTTTACTTGTTATACTTCCAGCAGAAAAAAGATATTCTATAGCTCCATAAACCATATTTAAAAAAGCTAAAGAAAATAAAATAACCAAACCAAGATTATAAACAGCCTGAAAACAGCTTGCTAAATCTGAACAGGTGATAATTCTTTCAATTGGTGGCATCTATCTTAAAAAAGCATTTTCAATAACGACTTCAGAGCTATTGTTTAGATTTCTTACTTCTAAACTCAAAAAGCCGCTACTTAAAAGATGAGGATTAAGAAACTTTTCATTAGAAATAAAGATACCATTAAGTTTCCAAAGAGAAGAAAGATTATTTGATGAAAAACCAAAGGTTTTAAAAGTAATAATTTCTTTTTCTAAAGGATTACCTACAAAAGGAATTTCAAAATAGTTTTTTTTAAGATAAATTATAGAAACATCGGGTTCTTCTAAATAAATATTTTTTTCAGAAGAAAAAAATTTTTTACTTCTTACAGCATCTTTAATTGAAAATTTTATTTTAAAATCACCACCAGAGTAATTTTTTTGTAAATTTATTTTAAAAAAAGGTTTATAAGAAATAACTTCTGGTATTTGGCTAAACGGAACATTCCATTCAAAAACCGAAGGATAAGGAAAAGAATAAACTGATTTTGTTTTTTTATCAACAAAGATAGCCGAGATAATAATTCCATCTGTTGTTTTTTTTGAAAATAAATAAGCGTCAATATCTTGGGCTAAAGCAAAAAACGGAAAGAAAACAAAAAGGATTAAGATAGAAATAATTTTTCGCAGTTGTCTTGCTTTGTTTACTATAGTTGGCTCTTTTATTTTTTTTATTAAACTTGGAGCCACTCTTTGAAATAAACTAGGATATTCTTCATTTTCTTCAATCTCCTTTTTCTTTTTTTGAGCTTCGGAAATAATTTGCGGTTCTTTAGCTTTCCCTTTTCCTTCAGTTTTTTCTTTAAGGCTTAAAAGCATAGAACCTACAGGATGCCTTTTTGCTAAGGATTCAACTCTTTCTCTTAATGGCGCAGGTAAAACAGAAAGAGCAGAGGAAACAAAACCGCCTATCTTTGAAATAATATTATCTAAAATACCAGATGTTTCGAGCCAAAGAAAAATAAGGGTTATAGTTCTTAATGGTAGGGCATCTATAACTGGAATAGTTTCTCCTACTACTGAAATTAAAATAGGAAGAAGTCTTCTTAAAATAAGGCGCGTTAAGCCTATTTCTTTTTTAAACGCAGATAGTAAACCAAAAGCTATAAGGAGTAAGTTGAAGATAAGGTCTAAAATGATTTGAAAAAGATGAATTACTATACCAATAATAGTTCCTACATCAATTAAGGTTAAAATAATTTCAATAGCATCCAAAGGAATTGATAAAAAAAGTAAGGCTAAAAACTGCATTTAAAATCCTATTTCTTTTGCTTTTTCCAAGGCTATTAATTGGTCTGGCCTTGTTTTAATAATTTGATCTTCAGCATAAGAGGCTAAAACGTACAAAGGAACTCTTTTATTTCCAGCAATTAAAATACCATTACCTCTTTCAGCTTGAATAAGAAAATTTTTTTCACCCTCAGAAAGATAAAATATTTGCCTTAAAAGATCTGCTGTCGCGGTGGATTGTTTCATTAAAAATATTATAGCAGAGTTGGTAATAATAGGCTTTCCATATTCTGAATTAAGAAAATCTTCTACGTCTTGAGTAATATTAGTGACCGCAAGTTGATATTTTCTACCTCTTTTAATAACATTTAAAAGAAATTCTGCTCCAAAGGGTTGTTTCATAATCCACCAAGCTTCGTCAATAATCAAAAGTCTTCTTTTAATTTGTCTTTTTATTTTATTTATGATAAATGTTAAAGCTAAAAACATTCCTAAAGGTCTTAAAACTTCTGGTAAATCTTTTAAACCAAAAACTACTAATCTGTTTTCTAATTCTACATTAGTTTGTTTATTCAAAAAACCAGCAAAACTTCCTTCTATATAGGGATAAAGCCTGTCAGCTATTTTTTCTCCACCAACAGTGCTTCTTAGAACTTTTTCAAAATCATTTAAAGTGGGAAAAATTTCTGTTTTTTCCCAACCCTTCTCGGGTAAAATGTTAAAAGCTGTATATGTTTGATTTAAAGCTCTATCAACTAAAGCTAACTCTTCAGAAGAAAGCCTTTCTCCTATCAAAAGCTCTATCAAAATGATCAGGTTGGAAATATGCTCTTTAAAAATGTCATAAGGATTTTCTCCTTCCATTAAACTTGGAAGATCGAAAGGATTTAAATTATAATCAGATCTTAAAGAAAGAGGTATAAAACTTCCACCATAAACATCACAAATTGATTGATACTCATTTTCTGGATCAAGAACAATAACTTCCATATTCATCATTAAACTTCGCATAATTTCAAGCTTAGCTGTATAAGATTTACCAGAACCGGAACGAGCTAAAATAAGAAGATGGGGGTTTTCATATTTAAATCTATCTAAAATTACTACACCTCCATCAATAAGATTTATTCCTATAAATACACCCTTTTCGTCAACAATATCAGTAGAAATAAAAGGGAAAAAAGAAGAAGCCGTAGAAGAATTTAAATGGTAAGAAGTATTAATTTCATCAATGCCAAGCGGTAAGGTAGACATAAAACCTTCTTTTTGTTGAAACATAACCTGTTTTGCAGAAATAAGAGAACTTTCGAAGGTTTTAAGAAGTTTTTTTGTTTTAAGATCAAGATCTTTTTTGTCATTGGCAAAAAGAGTAATATAAAGAGAAACCTTAAGCATTCTTTCTTCTGCTTGAACAAGCAAATCTCTTAATTCTTCAATGTTTTTATAAGCAACCTCAAGCTCAGGTGATCTTACCTTACCCTTTTCTTCTCTTTCCATTATTTGTGCTTCGGTTCTAGCCAATTGTTTTTCAAGTTTTTTTAAGAAGCTACCAGTATCAATAGGATAAAAGAAAAGCGAAAGATTAAAGGGTTCATCTAAAATGACAACCCTGCTAAGCCAAGCGCCTATGAGATATGAGGGATATTCTAAAACTAAAAGAGTTCTTCCATAGATATCTCCTATTTGAAAATAATCTAAAGAAAAGTTAGCTCCAGGAGGTGCCATAAGTTCTTTTATTTTTTCAAAACCTTCTAATTCTTTCTGAATAGGTATTTTTATCTTTCCTTTCTTACCGAAAAATGGTAAATTTAAGTTTATCATGATCCTAAAAATTCTGTTAATTTTTCGATAATTTGCTTTGGAATTTGTCCATATCTTAAAGTTGGATTATAACATTCAAAAAGAAGTTCTAAAAGTTCAAGATCATTAAGTCTTACAGGTATAAGACCCATATTAGAAAGCATCTGGGCTATATAATTAACTCTTGTTTCTAACTGAAAAAGCATCTCTTGATAAGATTCTGTCTGTGGAACTTTTTGAGAAATAGGTAAGGGGATTTCTGAAGTAGCGCTGTCATAAGGAACAATTACGAAAAACATTTTTCTCATTACTTTATGATTTTCTAAATAGTCTTCTAAAAATTTAATATACTCATCAATTTGAAATTTTATTAATGGATTTGTCTCTTCTTCATATCTTGCTTGAATAAGTTTTAAATAGTTATCGAGATTTTCATATCTTGAATAAATAAAAATTTGTAAAGGAAAATCTAGACCGTCTAGTAAAGACTTAAATTGGGAAAGAAACAGATTTTGATCTTCTTCGTTCATAAGTTCAATATTAATTCCTGGAACAGCTAAAACAGCCCTTAGACTTCCATTTTCTAAAATATAAACATTATCTTTTATTTCTTTAACTTTAATAAGATAATAAGTCGGTTTTACCATTTTTAAATTTTTGCTTTTTGTGTGAATTTAATGTAAGGAAAAAGTCTATAAGGATTATGAGGATTAACCTCATGAGAATGTCCTAATTTTTTAAATTCTTCTTTTTGTAAAGCTAATGGTTTATCAAGCTCTACTTTTATTTTTTCTTTAAAACTTGAAACGATTTCTGGAGCCGAAACTTCTAATTCAAGAGTTTTGGGAATTTCAGCAAGCCCCCTTTTTCTTGGTTCAATAAATTCAGGATAATATTTTTTTTCTTCTATTTCAGGCAATTCAATTTCTTTATAAGCTGTCCTTTCAATTCTTTTCCAAACGTACTTTTCTTGATTGATAAGATGTTTTATAGCTGAAGGTAAAACATTTAAAAATGGTTTTCCATTTACTTGCCAGAAAGTACCTAAAACAGCGATTCCAAAACTTAAAATAGCCACAGGAATACCAATAAAGGTATGGATTTTGAAAGAAAAATAAGAAATAAAAAAAGCGATGAGAAGAGCAAAAAGCTGTCTAATGGTTATAAGCCCCTCAAGTCTGTCTTCAATAGTTATGTTTTGAGGAACAAAAAATTTTCTTGGCATTTTAAATTTGTGATAAATCTACTGGCCCCTCTTCTTCTTTTTTTATTTCCTCTTTTCTAATTTTAAACTCAATTTTTGGTATATCCCAAACATCCCTTTTTTCTTCTTCATTTTCTTCTTTTGTTTCTTCTTTCCAACTAATGGTAATAACTCTTTCTTCTTGGGGTAAAACTTCTTGCTTAACTTCTTCTTTTATTTCTTGAGCTTGAATTTGCTCTGCTTCCACCTTAGTTTCTTTTTCAATTTCTTCACGTGGCTTACTTTCTAAAAATGTTTCTTTTTTTATCACTGGTCTTCTTAAATAAAATTCCATCATACTTATGTATCTTTTCACTCTATCTTCATATTCCTCTTCTTCAGGTGTTATTTTCCAGAGATTTTCTAAAATTGGTAAAAACCCTACAGCAACCTCTCTTATAATAATTTCTTTTTGTTCTTCTGTTAAATCAGGTAAGAAATCATTAAGTCTTTCACTTGCCTCATCAACAGGAAAACCTTTTAAAGCCAAAACTTGAAGAAAATTAATTAAATCAACATCTTTTTCTGGTGGCAATTCGATTAATTCAGCAATTCTAATAGCAAAATTAAAAAATTCATCAGACCAAATAAAACTTCTTAAAGCTTTAGTTGTTCCTTCAAAAAGTTTTATTAAATTATATTTTTCCTGATACATTCGAATTTCCTAGTTTTTAATAAATTTAATCTCCACCTCCATGTTGTGTTAGAAAACCAATATCT
>DAINRM010000005.1:43941-45982 GCA_036741875.1 Patescibacteria group bacterium
TTGTTCTCCTCCTCTTTGCTGCTGTTGACCAGCGTATCTTATAAGTAAATTTAGTTTTGCTAAAAGTTCTCTATTTCCTGAAAATATTGTTCTAAAACGATCTTCGCGTTCTGCTATCCAATTTACAAGATTTTGACTATTTTCTACGTGAGAGGTATAAAGATCTAATGCTGCCGAAACAAGTTTGGGAGCAATATATGTATTTATAATTCTTGGTTGAGTTCTATTTAAAAGTCCATTAATTACATCCCATCTCTGTGGAAGGAGACCACTTAAAATTTCTCTTATTTCGTAGTTACTAGATTTTTGCAAGAATTCAACAAAAGCGTTTTCTCCCTTAGCATTCTGAGGATTTGTTAATGCTGCTGCTAATTGGTTAAATCTTTCATCTATTTTTTTTCCTACAATATCTATTTTTAAGAACCTATTGTCTGTATCGTGACGAAAAATAGTGCCTAAATCAGAAAGACTTAATCCTCCTACGAATTTTTCTGCTTCTTCTTTAAATACCGGATTTTTACTAATACCTGAAAAACTTTTCACAAACCTATTCCAAGTCTCTTGATTAGGATTTCTGGTAAAATCTTTCCAAAAATTTTTTATGTCTTCCATAACAAGATCTTTTTTTTGAGCCATGATATCTTGTTCCACAATTTTTTCACCAAGATTTTTGACGCGTTTTCCAAAATCTCTTAAATACCATCCAACTAAAGGAGCTTTACCTAAATGTTTTTCAATAAGATCACCACCGCCCTTTACAATTCCACCAACTCTTCCAGGTATGCCAAATCTTTTAAGAAAGAATCCTGCAGTCTTTTTAAGAGCTAAAGAAGGAAACCATTTAAGTTTTTCCGCAAGTTTTGTCGAAACACCACTAATTTGTGAAGCGATATTTAGAGAGATTATAAACCAAGCATTAAGAAAAATATAAACAAACAAAAATTCACCTATACCTATATCTGGATTTTTAGAAAGATCTACAAAATTTTGTTGAAAAACTATACCTAAAAGAACAAAAAATAAAAATACTGGAATAACTATAGCCCATTTTATAATGTCAGAAAGCCAATTATCAAAACTAAAAGGAAAAGATGGTAAGTATTTACCCAAAGGACCTTTGTTTGGATAAGCTAAAGAAAGAATAGCTAAAGGAGAAATAATTAAAAGATTTATAATAGCAATAAACCTTCTAAAAAAGAGAACAATAAACATAGCTAAAGCACCTGTAATTGCCATAGCTATCATAAGAGGCATTAAGGAAATAGTAATGATACCTAAAATTTTAAAAATATTATTGGTAATTTTATTTACCATAGGCTGGATGTATAATTTATCAAACTTATTAGGGTCAAGCCCCATTAAAGCGAGGGTGCTTTGGTCAACTGTAATACTTACATCTTCTGGTTTAACTATTTGGTTTTCATCTAAAGCTTTTTGCCAGCTACCAATAAAATTTGCTTGTTGAAGTGAGGCTAAAATAAAATTTCCAAGCTGAGCCTTTGTTCCCCCAGAAAGACCATCTTCAATTTGAAAGGAAATTTGAAAAACAAGTTTTACAAAAGCATAAGAAAAATTAATTATAAGAGCAACTAAAATAATGTTAAAAATCAAAGGAAAAGCAGAACCTTTTCCTTCAAAAAGCCAAATAAAACCAGCATATAAAGCAGAAAAAACTAGAACAATATAAGCTAAATCCCTTAAAGTTTTCCAAATAATAACGCCCATATTTTTCTCAAAAGGATTCAGGTTAGCAACAAAAGTTAAAACACTAGCTAAAATATTATTAAAAGTCATTTGAACCTGCGTTAAGCCACCAATAACTAATTTAAAAATACTTTTAGCTAATGATGAAATTACTTCAACGATTATAGATGTTACCGTAAATCCGGTTTTTAAAATAGCACAAGTAATTACTTTAGTATCACCACTAATAGCACCCCAAATGGCTTGAAGAATATTTAAATCTCCACAAGGATCAACCATAGATTCTCCTACAATTACCCTATTTTGATCATGCTGTTGAGATATAGATTGGCTTTCT
>DAINRM010000006.1:0-3572 GCA_036741875.1 Patescibacteria group bacterium
GGGTTTTAACAATATTAGAATTTTATTTTACTTCTTTTTTAAGCCAATTTAAATATTCTTTATTTGTTTCTCTTGTAAGCAGTTTTTTTATCAGGATTGGTAATATAAACCAAAATCATATTAATTTTTTTTCAATTTTTCATAAATTCTTTTTAAGGCAACAATGAAAGAGGCTTTTCGTAAACTTAAATTTAATTTTTCCTTTATTTCCCAAACTTCATCAAAAGCTCTGCTTAAATATTTTTCTAATTCTTCAAAAACTTTTTCTTTGCTCCATTTCTCATCATTTAAATTTTGAAGCATTTCAAAATAAGAAACTATAACACCACCGCTATTTGCTAAAATATCAGGAATAATCACAACTCCTTTTTCATCTAAAATTTTATCTGCTTCTTCAGTTAAAGGATTATTAGCCATTTCTAAAATTATTTTTGCTTTAACTTTATTTGCGTTTTCTTTTGTGATTACATTTTCTAAAGCAGAGGGTATTAAAATATCAACATCAAGTTCTAAAAGCTCTTCATTGGAAATATCTTTCCCTAAATTAATGTCGCAAACACTACCAATGCAATAACAACCAGAAATCATCCCTTTTTCTTTTTTACATTCCATAACTAATTCTGGATTAAAACCTTCTTCAGAATAAATTCCTCCTTTACTATCCGATAAAGCAACTAATTTATATCCTTTTTGATATAAAAATTTAGCCAAATTATAACCAACATTACCAAAGCCCTGAATTGCAACTCTTAAAGGTTTTTGTAAATTCATTTTTTCAATAAATCTTTCTAAAATTATTTCTCCTCCCTTACCAGTTGCTTCTTCCCTTCCTTCTGAACCATCATTTTCTACTGATTTCCCAGTAAAGGTTGCTTTTAGTTTTTTATCATCTGACTTTGAAATCTTTAAATATTCATCAACCATCCAATCCATTATTTTAGAGTTAGTATTAACATCAGGAGCAGGAACGTCTTTATCTGGTCCAATAAAATCATAAATTTTTCTTACATATTCTCGGGAAAGTTCTTCAAGTTCTTTTTCTGATAAAGTTTTAGGATCGACTTTTATTCCTCCTTTAGCTCCACCAAGTGGAAGCCCAGCTAAAGCACATTTTATTGTCATTAAAAAGGCTAATGTTTTTATTTCATCTTCATTAACTTCAGGAAAATATCTGATTCCTCCTTTATAGGGTCCTAAAAAATTATTATGCTGAATTCGATAACCTTCAAAAATTTCGACTTCTCCATTTTCTCTTTTTAAAGGAAGAAAAACTTTAATTTCTCTTTGCGGCTTTTCTAAAATTTTAAAAATTTCTTCGACTCCTTTATCGTCTTGAACTAAATTTTTAAACAATTCTTTAACCTCTAAAAATTTTTTGAAAGTATTTTCGAAAATCATAAATTGTAAAAAAGATAATTATTGCTGAAAGATCGACTGCTAAACAGAGGTAACATAGTTCTTTTAAAACGAAAAACATAACAAAGATAAGATAAAGAGCGTAAAGAAAGGCAAAAGAAGATATCACTTTAAAAATATTTTCTTTATTAATTATAACTAACAAACCAACGATAAAAAAATAAAACATTCCTAAAAGAGAATTGTCTATACCCAAAACTTTACTATAAGGACTAGATAAAACATTATTACAACCATTTAAAACACAACCTATATTTTTTCCTTGAAAATAAAGATAGAAAGAAATTACAAAAGCTATCAAAGAAAGAGCTATGATTATGACTTTTTTCATTTTTTATGATAGATTTTAAAAGTAGCTATTCCCCAATTCATTCTTATGCTTCCCTCTTCTAAAAGTAAAAATTCACTATTTTTTAAACTTTTAGTAATAACAATTATCCTGCTTTCTTTTTTTAATTTTAAAAGATTTTCTTCTATTTTTTCCATTTCTTTTTCATCAAAACAAGTAGCGTGGATAAAAACAATCGTTGCCTCTTCTAAATTGGTTTCTAAAAGATTTTCTTCTCTAAATTCTATTTCATTTATTTCTGAAAAAATTTCTTTAACTTTTTCATAGACTTCTTTAGAAGCTTTAATAAAATCCGCTAAAAGCTCAATACCTACTGCTTTTTTGATTTCAAAAGCCAGACTTATGGCTAAACAGGGTTTACCTAAACCTGAACCTAAATCATAAAAAATATCATCTTTTTTAGGATTTACTTTTTTTAAAAGCTCAACGAATTCATCAAAAATTATTTCACCATAAATAAAACTTGGTTTATCAAAATCTGATTTTGTTTTTGCTTGAGAATAAATCTTATAACCATCATAACCATCATAAACTTTATTGAAAATTTCTCTAACCAAGTTAATATCTCTCATTTATTTCTTTTTTAAAAATTTCTAAAAGTTTTAATGTAATTTCGCCAGGCTTTCCTTTGCTAATTTTTCTGTTATCTATTTTTACTACCGGCAAAATTTCCTTATTAGTAGCAGTAATAAAAGCTTCATCAAAACTCTTAATTTCTTTAATAAAAATTTTTCTTTCCTCAAAAGGAAATTTATATTTTTTAATAAGAGAAATCAAAAATTTTCTTGTAACTCCTTCTAAGATTTTTTCTTTTGGAGGAGTAATAATTTTTCCTTTAATAACAGCAAAAAAATTTGAAGTAGCACATTCTAAAATTTCTTCATTATTTACTAAAAGAATTTCTAAAGCATTTTTTCTTTTTGCTTCTTTTAAATATTTAATTAAAATGCTATAATTGACACTTTTTGCTTGAGGAAAATCTCGATGAAAGTTTTTAGTGATGATTTTTATTCCTTTTAGATAAAATTTTTCTGAAAGCGGTTTTAATTTGGTAACAATAATATAAAGTTTTGGTTTTTGAGAAAAAAGAAAATTTTCACTTTCGCCCCCTGTTAAAAAAATTCTTAAATTAATTTCAGAATTAAGATGCTTATTTTTTTCTAAAAGTTTAAAGATTATTCTTTTAATAAAATCTTTAGTAAAATTATGTTTTATTCCTAAAATTCTAGCAGAAAAGAAAAGTCTTTTTAAATGATCTTCTAAAAGAAACGGTTTGAGATTATAAGTTCTTAAAAATTCAAAAACAGCATAAGAGCGAGCAAAACCTAAATCAAAAGGAGAAATTTTAGCTTTAGAATTTTTCAAAAACTTACCATCAAGATAAGATATTTCTTCTTTCATTTATCTTTTAGAAGATGTATTTTCAAAAATATCTTTAATTGAAGAAGTTATGATTAAACTGGAGGTTCCATTATTTATTTCTATTTTCAAAATATCCTCCGAAAAATCTAAAGTAGAAGTAACTATTGATGAAGTTGACAATTCGACACTAGGTTTTGTTGAAGTTAAAACCTTATCATTTAAGGGTACTAATTTATAACCAAAAAGATCACTTAAAATTAAAGCTAAAATATAGATTATCCCTTCAGTGATTTTACTACTCATAATATTTAAATTATACCATAACTTGGTTAAGAAAAAAAGTTAAAAATGATAATAAATAAACAAAGAAAATTCGCTGACAAATTTTTTAGTATTTTCTCTTCTCTTTTCTTTCAAAAACTTTTCTATTAATTTTTTATCTTTT
>DAINRM010000006.1:3672-32104 GCA_036741875.1 Patescibacteria group bacterium
CTTTTTAATAAAATTTTTAAAAGGATAATTTTTATAAAACCAATCTATTTTTTTACTTTGATGTTTAAGATTTCCGTCTTTATCAAAAACTAAAACACCATTTTCTCCAATAAGTCCATAAAAGATTTTGTTTTCTTTTATAAGAGCTAAGAGAGCAGAAATGTGAGCATAGTCAATGTTCCAAAAATTAATTTTTTTATTTTTTATTCTTTTAAAATTAAATTCAAAAATTTTTTATTAGCTAAAGAAAAATAAAATCTAAGAAAATATTCTAAATCATCTAAAGGTTTTATTTTAAAGATCTTTGACTTTTCTCATTTCCATAGAATCTTCCCCTATTTTTCTTAAAAATTTATTGTCTATATTTTTAGTTAATTTAAAACCCAAATATTTAAGTTTTGGCAAAGCAATTTTTCTTTTAGTTTTTGGCGTTAAAATTTCTATAGGAGAAAGAAGCTTTTCTTTATTTGAAGGAAAGTAAAAAGAAAAAATTTTCTTCATTTTATCCTTATTATAATGCTTTATCTTTTAAAAACAAACGAAATTATTCTTAAAAGAAGAAATAGAAGATATTTTGAAAAAATTTTAGAAAGAAATATAAAAGCAAAGCTTAAAGAAAATTTTATTTCTTTAAAAAATTGGGGAGGTATTTTTCTTTTAGAAACAGAAAAAGAGGCGGAAGAGGATATTAAAAAAATTTTTGGTATCGCTCTTTTTTCTCCAGTTATTTTTTTTAGTTCTTTAGAGGAATTAATAGAATACTTAAAAAAAATAAATGAAGAAAAGTTTTATCTTGAGGTAAGTAGAGGAGATAAGGATTATCCACTTAATTCTTTAGAAATAAAAAAAGCTATTATAGAAAATTTAGAAAAAATAGGTAAAAGATATGATGAAGAAAATTTTGAGAAAGAAATTTATGTTTATTATAGAAGAAAAAAATTTTTTGTCTCTTTCAAAAACATAAAAAGTTGGGGAGGTCTTCCTGTAGGTTCAAATGGAAAAGTTTTATCTTTAATCTCTTCTGGCTTTGACTCGCCTGTAGCTTCTTTTTTAGCTATGAAAAGAGGATTAAAAGTGTTCTTTCTTCATTTTCATAGTTATCCACAAACAAGTGTCCAATCTTTAGAGAAAGTTAAAAAACTTGTTTCCGTTTTAAATAGCTACAATTTAGGCTCTGAACTTTATTTAATGAATATTTTAGAACTTCAAAAATTTTATTTTCTAAATATTCCTCATGAATATTTAGTAATTTTTTACAGAAGATCTATGTTTCGTTTAGCTGAAAGATTAAAAAACGAACTTGATTTAGATGCTCTTGTAACTGGAGAAAACCTTGGACAGGTGGCTTCACAAACTACCCAAAATTTGGAAGTTATAAGTCAAAGCATAAATTCTTTAATTTTAAGGCCTCTTATTGCTTTTAATAAAGAGGAAATTATTAATTTAGCAAGGAAAATAGGTACAGAAAGTATTTCAAAAATGAAAGGAGATGACTGTTGCGTTCTTTTTATACCCAGAAATGTAAAAACAAAAGCTAATCTTAAAGAGGTTTTAGAAATCGAAGAAAAAATAAAAGAAAAAATAAACTCGTTGGAGGAAGAAATTTTTAAAAATAAAGAAAAGTTAATTTATAATTAAAGAAATGGATTTTAAAAATTTAACTATTAAAGAATTCAAGGAACTCGTTAAAGAAAGCGATATTTTTACTCTTTATGAAAAGTATTTTGAATTTCTAAAAGAGGAGGATACTAAAATAAGATCTTTTCTTTTTTTTACTGAGGAATTAGCTTTTAAAACTTTAGAAAGTCTCAAAGAAAAAGATAAAAATTTGCCTCTCTGGGGAGTTCCTATAGCTATTAAAGATAATATTTTGGTTAAAGGAGAAAGATGTACTGCTGGTTCAAAAATTTTAGAAAATTACATTGCTGTCTATGATGCTACGGTAGTTAAAAAACTTAAAGAAGCTGGAGCTGTAATTATAGGTAAAACAAATTTAGATGAATTTGCTATGGGTTCATCTACAGAAAATTCTGCTTTTTTCCCTACCCTCAATCCTTTTGATCCAGAAAGAGTTCCTGGAGGAAGCTCTGGTGGATCGGCAGCGGCAGTGGGAGGAGGTTTAGTTCCTATAGCTTTAGGATCTGATACTGGGGGATCGATTAGACAACCAGCTGGTTTTTGTGGAATCTACGGACTTAAGCCAACTTATTCATCAGTTTCTCGTTACGGCTTAATTGCCATGGCTTCGTCTTTGGATGTGATTGGTCCTTTTGCTAGAACCTTAGAAGATGTAAAAATAGTGTTTAGAATCATAAGAGGTAAAGATGAAAAAGATAGTACCACAAAAGAATATGAGGCTAAATTAAAAAAAGTTAAAAAATTAGGTGTACCTAATGAAGTTTTTGAATTAGGAGTAGATGAAAAGGTTAAGGAAATTTTTGAAAAATTTTTAGAAAAAATAAAAAACGAATATGAAATTAAAAAAATATCTCTTCCTTCTTTACCTTATGCTCTTCCTACTTACTATCTGGTAATGACTGCTGAAGTAAGTTCTAATTTAGCAAGATATGACGGTATTAAATATGGCTTTTCTTTTAAAACAGATAAACTTTTAGAAAAATACTTAGAATCAAGAGAAAGGGGATTTGGAAATGAGGTAAAAAGAAGAATCCTTCTCGGTACTTTTGTTTTATCATATGGATATTATGATGCTTATTATCGAAAAGCACTAAGAGTAAGAAGATTTATTTTTGAGGATTTTCAAAAAGCCTTTAAAGAAGTTGATCTTATTTTAATGCCAACATCTCCTACTTTACCATTTAAACTTGGAGAAAAAACTCAAGATCCTCTTTCTATGTATCTTTCTGATATCTTTACTGTGCCTATAAACTTAGCTTACCTACCAGGACTTTCTTTTAATATTGGTTTTGCCGAAGAAAATGGTAAAAAACTTCCTGTGGGTGCTCAACTTGTTTCTAATATTTTTGAAGAAGAAACAATCTTTGAATTCTTAAAAGAAATTGGTTTCAAATAATGTTTTCCCTTGACGAAATTTTTGATTTTCTTATAAACAACATCGAAATTATAAAAACTATTATTTATTTTGCTTCTCTTATTTACTCAATTAATCTTTTTATTTTATGGGTTTATTTTGAAATAAAAAATAAAGAAGAAACTGGGTTTTGGCTTGGTATTATCGATCTTATTAAAAAATACAAAAATTACAATGCTCTTAAAAGTAAAACACCAGCTTATGAAGAGATAAAAAAAAGTTATTTAGAAGATCATAAAAGGGGGCTTATTAATCTAAAAAATTATTTTCTTTTTGTTTTAGATTCTTTAGGATATCAGGGAGAAAATTTTGAAGAGAAAATAGATAACATAAGTGATGAAGATTTACCAAATAAAAAAGATGTTAAAAAAGCAATTAAAGCTATTTTTCTTTTAGAAAGATCTAACCAAGAATTAGAGGAAGAAGAATACGAACTTTTATTTTCAACTTTAGAAAAAGCACTTTATCACTTAAATATTATTGAGAAAGAAGATTTTCTGGTAACTTTCCTAAAGTAACTTTAATTTCTAATATTTTTCCATTTCTCCAAATTTTTAAAGTAACAACGTCACCAACTTTTTTCTTTCTGATAGTAGCTGCTAAGGTATTTTGTAGGGTTATTTTTTCGCCGTCAATTTCTAAAATCAAATCTCCTTCTTTTATTCCTGCTCTTTCTGCTGGTGAGTTTGGAATAACAGCTTTATCGCTTTTGATTTCTGTATAAACGTAAGCTCCATAAGCATAAGGTAAATTAAACTTTTCCTTAATTTTTTCATCTACTAAAATATATTTAATACCTAAGAAGGGAATTTCTACTTTACCTTTTGTTTTCCATTCTTCAATCATTCTTTTAGCTCTATTAATAGGAATAGCAAAACCTATATTTTGTGCTCCAGAAACAATAGCTGTATTAACTCCGATTACTTCTCCGTAAATATTAATAAGTGGACCACCGGAATTACCATAATTTATAGCAGCATCAGTTTGAATTAAATCTTCAAGTCTTTGTGATTTTCCATAGGAGTCAGAAGCAACAATATTTCTTTTTAAACCAGAAATAACACCAAAACTTACAGTATTTTGAAATTCACCTAAGGCATTGCCGATGGCAATAACAAATTCTCCTATTTGAAGATTATCAGAATTTCCTAATGGTAGAGTAGGTAAGTTATAAGCATCTATTTTAATTAAAGCTAAATCATCAACTGGGTGTTTAAGAAGAATTTTTGCCTTAAATTTTCTTCCGTCATTTAAATAAACTGTATATTCTGCTTTATCGTCATCAACAACATGTTTATTAGTTAAGATTAAACCATCAGAAGAAACTATAAATCCAGTGCCTCCGCCTATCTCTTCTTTTTCATAACCTTTAGTGCGATATCGAGGGATTTGAAATTCAAATTTAAAAAATGGTTCTAATTCTGGTGGTAGTTCGAATTCTTCAAAAGGATTAGAATAATATCTTTCAATTACAGGTACATATTTACTAACAACAATACTTACAACCGCCGGAGAGGCTTTTTTAACAACACTGGTAATTTCTTTTTCTAAATAGGGGAGCAGAGATAAAGAAAATTCTGTTCTAGTTTGAATGGTAGTTGTTGAAGGAGTAAAAGAAGAGGGTATATTTAAGTTACCCTTTAAAAAATTGGAAATTTCTTTAAAAATATCTTGAGCTTCTGAAAAAATAAAATTGCTATTTAATAAAAACAAAAAAAGGAATAAAAAAGTTAAAAACAAAAAATTAAGATTTCGGTAATTTTCTTTTCGCATTTCTAATATATTATATCAGAAATTTTTTAAGTACGTAAACTACATAATTTATATCTTCTTTTGTAGTTTCTAAACCAAAAGAAAATCTTAAACTTCTTTGAGCTCTTTCTTTGTTTTTAAAAACTTCGGCAACCATATAACTTGGTTCTGGAGAACGTGATTTACAAGCAGTACCTGGTGAAACATAGATTTTATTAAAATCAAGATAAAGAAAGATTTCTTGTGATAATTTTTGAGGGAAATAAAGATTTAAAATTTTAGGCGAAGAATGATCTAAATTAGTGTTAACTTCAAAGTTTATATTTTCTTCTTTTAATCTTTGAAGAAAATAATCTCTAATTTCTTTAAAATGCTTGATATTTTTTTCTTTTTCATTAAGGGCAAGTTCCATAGCCTTAGCAAAACCAACAATAAGAGGTACTGCTTCTGTTCCACCTCTTAGATCAAATTCATGTCCAGAACCAGAAATAAGTCTTAAAAGAGGTATACCTGTTTTAATATAAAGACAAGCTATTCCTTTAGGACCATAAATTTTATGAGAAGAAAGAGTCATTAAATCACATTTTAAATCTTTAACATCTAAATTTTCTGTAAGCCCTGCTTGAGCAGCATCTAAATGATAAAAGATTTTTTCTTTTCTTTCTTTATTTATTTTTTCTAAAAGCTCACCAATTTTTTCTACAGGTTCTCTATTGCCAAGTTCGCTATTTATATAATGTAAAGTCACTAAAATAGTATTTTCTTTAATTTGAGAAATAATTTCTTCAGCTTCAATTAAGCCATTTTCTTTTGGTTTCAAGTAGGTAACTTCAATAATTTCTAAATCTTCTAAATCAGCTAAAGTATCTAAAATTGAAGGATGCTCTATAGAAGAAGTAATCACATGAGATTTTTTGTATCCTTTTTTAAAATAAAAATAAAAAACTAAGCCCTTAAGAGAATAATTATTGGCTTCGGTAGAAGAAGCGGTAAAGATTATTTCTCGATGACTTTCTGCATTAAGTATTTCTTTAATCTTTTCTCTTGATTCATCAACAGCTTTTAAGGCTCTTTGACCAAAAGAATGTAAACTTACAGGATTAGCAAAAATCTCAGAAAAATATCTTTCCATTTCTTCTTTTACTTCTTTTCTTAAGGGGGTTGTGGCTGCATAATCTAAATAAATTTCTCTCATTTTATTAATTTTAACACAACCCTAAAATGGTAGAAGATTAGCAAAAAACTTTTTAATACTGTTAAAAATTTCTTCAAAAAAACTTTTTTCTTCTGGAGATTTTAAAAAATAAAAAATATTACCCCAAGAATTTAAAAAAATAAAATCTTCTTCTTTTAATTCGCCATTTAAGTCTCTTCCTTCTTTAACATTTATTTTTAGAATTTTCCTTAAAACCTCACTCAGATGAGGAAAAATAAGCAATCCACCTATAATGTAAACACCCCCCAAAAAAGAAAATTGTGATTTCAATTTGTTAAAATAGTCAAAAAAATTGTTTTTTTTGAAAAGATTTGTTAACTTTTTTTCTAAAATTTTTTGAAAACTCTGAAAAGAAATTTTACTTTTCCCAAGTTTTATAAAGGTTTTTTTGTTAGGATTTTGCCGAAATTCATTAAAAAAATTTTCTAAATCTTCAAGAGTTAAAGAGGATTCGCTTAAAAAATCGCTAAGAAGGTTTTCTAAGCCAAAAGAAAAAACGTTAAAAGAAGTAAGAGAACCTTGATAAAAATATGCTGAACTTAAACTATTAAAACCAAAATCTAAAATTAAAGAACCGCTTTCTTTGCTTTTAGAATCCAAAATTACTAAGGAAGCACCAAGAGGGTTAGGGAGAAAAAAATTAACTTTTATTTTATTTTCTTCAAAAATATTTCTAAGTTTAATAAAAAAACCACTGAAGATTTGAATTACTGACATATCTATTTCTAAATATCTAGCTTCAAGACCTAAGGGATTTCTTATAGGAGTTTGAGAACCATCAAGATAAAATTTAGAGATCTCTTCATAAATAATTTCTTGCGAAGAAGAAATAAGAGAAGTTTTTCCTAAATGTTTACATTTTCTAATATCACTTTCTTCAATAGTTTTGTTTTCAACTAAAGATTTCGGCCTTACCTTTTGAAAACTAAAAGTAGAAGAAGAAAAAGAAACAACGATGTTTATATCTTTTTGTGGTAAGCTTTTTAAAAAGTTTTTTATAAAAAAAATAACTTCATTTAAAAACTCTTCTTCATTAATTATTTCTCCATTTTTAAAAGAAGAAATTTCTTTACTCAAATTAGTTAAAAGTTTAGGTTTGCCCGTAGGTTCCACTTCTCCTAAACAGAGTTTTAGAGTTTTACTTCCTAAATCAATACCTAAAACTTTTTCTGTCATTAATCTTCTTTACCTGTATACTTAATGTAATTAATATAACGTTTTCCTAATTCATAAGCTTTTTCGAAGGGCATTCCTTCTTTTAGTTTTTGTTTGATAAAGTTCATAAGTTTTAATCTATACATCCTAGCTTCATATTTTCTTCTTTCGTTCATTTTTCTTTTACGGTACATTTTTTCCTTAATTTCTAAAGCTAAGCCACTTTTTGCATATCTATTTAAAAATCTTCTCAAAAATTGTGTTAATGATTCACCTTCTTTTCTCTTAGCTTTAACTCTCATTTTTAACTTTAATAATTTTTTCATAAATTACCGACAATTCTTCTTGGGGAGGATTATAAACAACTGAATGAATAGAACCTCCTTTATCATCTTTAAAGCGAGGAATAAAATGAAGATGTAAATGTTCTATTGCTTGACCAGCTAATTTTCCATGATTTATACCTATAGTAAAGTCTTTTGTTTCTAAAGCTTTAGAAAGAAGAGTAACTAATTTTTTAGATAAAGAGACAAGTTCTTCTCCCAACTCTTGAGGAAGATCCTCAAGATTAGCTATATGGCTTTTAGGAATAAGTAAAGTATGTCCTGGAGCATGAGGTTTAATGTCAAGAAAAGAAATAAAATTTTCGGTTTCTTCAATAACATAACTTTCTATTTCTTTTTTTGCTATTTTACAAAAAATGCAATCAGACATTTTTTATTTGATTTAATCTTTTTTTAAGTTCCTCATTTAATTTAGAAAGAAAAACTGTTTCTTGTGTCCCTTCTTCAAAATCTTTTAAAATAACAGCATTTTTACTCATTTCCTCAAAACCAACAATTATTACATATTTTACACCAATTTTATTAGCATATTCAAGTTGCTGACTAAGAGCTTGTTTGAAAAAATTAAAACTTACGTTAAATCCCTCTTTTCTTAAATTTTCGAGAATTTCGAAAGCTTTCATTTTAAGTTCTTCACCTACGTAAGCTACAAAAATATCTGGTTTTTCAGAATAAAAAAGACTAATTCCTTTTTCTTCCAAAATAATTTTTAATCTTTCCAAACCTAAAGCAAAACCAACACTTGGAAGGGGATTTTGTCCCCAAGCTTTTCCTAAATCATATCTGCCTCCACCTCCCAAAGCTAAATTATCATCTTCAAGATAGTATTCAAAAACTGTTCTTTCATAATAATCAAATCCTCTAACCAAAGTTTTATCTAATTCATAAAAGGTGTTAGTTTTTTCTAAATAAGAAAGGGTTTCTTGAAAATGAAGATTACAAAATTTACAAAGAGAATCTAAAATAAAAGGAGAATTCTTTTTATATGGCTGACAAATAACATTTTTACAATCAAGAAGACGAAGAGGATTGGTTTTAAGTCTTCTTTGACAATCATAACAAATTTTATTTTTATATCTTGAATAATAAGAAATTAATTTGCTTTTATATTTCGGTCTACATTTATCACATCCTAAACTGTTTATTTTAACTTTAACATTGGTAAAGTTTAAAATTTCTTTAAGAAATTTATACCCTACATAGATAGCATAAAAATCAGCAAAGGGGTTTTCAGTATTTATAATTTCTACTCCCCATTGAGTAAATTCTCTTAATCTTCCTCTTTGCGGATTTTCTTTGCGATACATTTTTCCTAAATAGAAAAAAAGAAGAGGTTGTGGTTCAGTATGTAAACCTTCTTCAAAATAAAGTCTAATTAATGGAGCGGTGTTTTCAGGTCTTAAAACAATTTTTTCTTTCTTTTCGCTTCCTTTAAGATAAAACATTTCTTTTTCAACAACATCAGAGGTTTGTCCTAGGCTAGTAGTAAAAACTTTTTCATTTTCAAAAAGAGGGGTTTCTACATACTTAAAGCCATGACTAACAGAAAATCTAAAAAGAAGATCATAGAGCTTAAGAAAAAAATCTGCTTCGTTTCCATATTTATCTTTTGTTCCTTTAATTTTACTAAATGGTAATTTCATTTTTCATCTTAAAAAATACTTTTCAAACTATCTAAAGTTTTTTTAGGAGAAAAATGAAAGAGAACCCGACCAACTATTCTCTCTTTTTTAACTGGCCCCCAACTTCTTGAATCAGAACTTACTTCTCTATTATCACCTAAAACAAAATATTCATCTTTACCTAAGACAACTTCTTTAAATCCCGAAGTGTAATGTCCTTGAAGATAATTTTCTATAAGTTCAAAACCATTAGGGTAATCCTTGTTATAAATAATTATTTTTGAATTCTCAATAACTACTTTTTCTTCAGGAAGTCCGATAATTCTTTTAATATAATAAACCTTATCATTAAAAGGAGGCTTAAAAACAATAACATCACCTCTTTTGGGTTCAGTAAGAAGATAGCTTATTTTATCAACTATAAGATAATCAAAAGAAAAATAATTTGGTTCCATACTTTTTCCTTGAACAAAAAAGGGTTCAAAAACAAAAATTCTGATAGGAATAATAAAAAGTAAAAAAATAAAAACTTCTAAGAATGTCAAAAAATTTTTTTTGAACATTTCTGAAAATAAAATTTACCTATTAAAATAATTATAACATGAAAAAGAAAGAGAAAATAAAAATAATTTTTGGCTTAGGTAATGAAGGAGAGGATTTTGAAAGCTCCAGGCATAATATAGGAAAAGAGATAGTTAATTTTTATATAAGAGAAAGAAGGGAGGAAAAAATGTTTTATTTTTCAAAATACAATTATTTAATTTTAGCTTCCAATAATGGTTATATGAATGAAAGTGGTAAAAGTGTTAAAGAAGCTTTAAAATTTTTCAAGTTAAAACCAGAAAATCTTTTAGTTATCCATGATGATGCGGATCTTATTTTTCCTCTTTTTAAAGTCTCTTTTGCTTCTGGAAGTGGCGGACATAAAGGTGTAGAATCAATTTTTAAAGAAATAAAAAGTAAAAATTTTTGGAGATTTAGGATCGGCATTCAAAAAAAAAGAAGAGTTTTAGCTGGTAATTTAGTTCTTAAAAAATGGGAAGAGAAGGAAAAAGAAATATTGGATAAAATTAAAAAAGAATTTAAAATCATTTTAGAAAAACTCGAAGAAAAATTACCTAACGAGCTTAATTTGAGTAAAGATTATTTTCTAAAATTAAATGAAAGAAAAAATTGAAAATAAATTAAATCAAAATCAAGAAATAAAGGAAATTTTTGAAAGAATTTTTGAGATTAAAGAATATGAAATAATACTAGAAGATCAAAAAGCTAAAGAAATTTTTCCTAATTTTTTAAACCAAAAAATAACTATTATTAGAAACAAATTTTTAAACACGGAAACTATTTTTAATATTTCTCGGGGCAAAAGACATTTGCCTAAAAAAAGCTTTTTTTTAAAAGATGATTATGATCCTTTTTGTCGAAGTGATTTAACTATTAATGATGAAGTTGGACCTATGGAAAATGAAGCAGTAAAGATTGTAACTAATATTTCTAAAATGGCTCCCTTTCATAGCGTCCTTTATTTCAAAAAACATGAATTTGATGATCTTAATGAGAGAGATTTAATATACTCTTTTGATTTAGCTCATTTGTGGTTCAAAAAAATTGAAGAAAAATTTAAAACAAAAACAAACATTTTAATTTGGAACTACAATTATCGATCTGGTGCTTCTATTTATCATACACATTTTCAACTTCTTTCTTTTTATCACACACCTATGAAATTTGAATTTTTAGAAAAGAAATTAGAAGAATATCAGAAAAACTTTAGAAAGGATTATTTTGAGGATCTTTTTAAAGCTCTAAAATTTCTTGGTTTAGCTAAAAAAGAAAATAAATTAAAAATCTTTTTAAATTTAACACCCGTAAAAGAAAAAGAAATTAACTTTTTAGGCGAATTTAAAGGAGAAAATGTTTTATGTTTTTGGAATTACTTAAAAAAATTAAGAAGTTTTGGTTTTGAGAATTTTAATTTTCTTTATCTTGCCAACTCAGAAAAAATTAAAAATATTGCCTTTTTAGTAGATAGAGGTGAAAGCTATAAAATAGTTAGCGATTTTGGAAGTTTAGAGGTTTTTATGAATTCCGTTGTTTCCTATGACCCCTTTGAATTAGCTGAAAAAATTTTTAGTAACTAGAAGTAGAAAAAATTTCTTGCCTTATCTCTGGAGAAATTTCTGAAGTCACAAATGTTTCTATTTCTTCGGTAGGTGTGTAAATTTGCGGGTATTCTTGATAGAATTTAAAATTAAGGATAGTAAAAAAAAGAATGAGACTTATAAGAATAACAAAGAAAAGGATTCTATTTATTTTATCGCTTATCATTCTGCTATTATTATATCACCAATTTCAATATCTTTTGAGGTTTCCACTATCAAACCGCAAAGTTCATTTTCTTTAATTTCTTCAGAAGGTAATTTATTTTTTTCTAAACTGATAATTTTACCTCTGCTTATAAATTCTTCATTTCTTAAGATAATAACTTTATCTCCTAACTTAATTCTTCCTAAAACCACCCTACCGCCAACTGTTTTTTTACTCTTAGTTTTGCTAAAAGTAGCTAAAACCTCAAGTTTTCCCTTAGGTAATTTTTTTTCTTCTTCTTTACCCCTAATAAGGTTTTCTAATTTTTCTTCGATTTTATAAATGACATTATCTTCTATAACTATCAGATTAAGATTTTTAATCTCATCTAAAATATTTTTAGGATTTTTTAAATTAAAAGAAACAAAGATAGCCTTGAAATCTTTGGCTAAATCTAAATCTTGGCTTGTAATAGGCCCTAAATCTTGTTTTATGATTTTAATATTAATTTGAAGTCTATTAGCTAAACCATGCAAAACTTTATCTAGAGCTTCTAAAGAACCTATATGGTCAGCTCTTACTATTAAGTTAATATCTCCCTTAGACTCTGAAGAAACAAAAATAAACTTTTTAAAATACTCTTTTTCTTTTTCTTGAAGAATTTTTTGAACTTTTTCTTTTTCTTCCTCTAAAATAACTCTAAATTCTTCCCCTGCTAAAGGTAAAGTTTCAAAATTACCAACCAAAACAGGTTTAGACGGTTTAGCTTCTTTTATTTTATTTCCTAAATCATCCTCCAAAATTCTTACCTTGCCATAAGAAGAAGCAGTTACTAAAAAATCTCCAAATCTTAACTTTCCCCTAATTATAACAAGACTGGCTAAAATACCTCTTTTAGGATCTTTAAAAACTTCTAAAATATAACCTTCAGCTTTACCTTCATTTTCCGTTTTCATATCGTATAAATCTCTTAAAATAATTATTGTTTCTAAAAGTTCATCAATACCCTCACCTGTTTTAGCCGAAGTATAAATTACAGGAATTTCTCCTCCCCATTTTTCTGGAATGACACCAATTTCTGTAAGTTCTCCTAAAACTTTTTCAGGATCAGCTTCTTTTTTATCTATCTTATTTAAAGCAACAATAAAAGGAATATTAAATGCTTTTAAAAATTCTAAACTTTCTTTGGTTTGTGGCTTAACCCCTTCGTCAGCAGCAACAACTAAAATAGCTAAATCTGCTATTTTAGATCCTCTTTCTCTAAGTTTAGTAAAGGCTTCATGTCCTGGTGTATCAATAAAAGTTATTTTTTCTCCTTTATATTCAATCTCATAAGCTCCTATTTTTTGAGTAATTCCTCCAGCTTCTAAACTAGTTACATTTGTTTTTCTAATATAATCTAAAAGCGAAGTTTTTCCATGATCAACATGACCTAAAATAGTAACAATGGGTGGTTTTTTAATTAAAGCCATATTTAAAATTTTTCAAATAAAATTAATTTTCAACCAGTTAAGAGTTTTAAAATTTAAAGAATTTTAGGAACTTTTAGATAATTTCCTTCTTTATCTGGGAAGTTTTTAATAATATCGCTGCTATTTTTGCTTTCTTCAGGTTTATCTTCTCTTAAAGGTAAAGAGGGTAAAAGATTAGTTAAGGGTTCAAAATCGGTTAAATCAAGTTCATTTATTTTGCTCACATAATCTAAAACCTTCTGAAGTTGTAAAGAAAAGGTTTCCAATTCTTCTTCGCTTAAAGTAAGCCTAGCTAAAAGAGCATAATGTTTTAGTTTTTCTTTATCTAACATAATTTAATTTTACCACAAAATAAATTAAACTCTTTTAAAAATTAAAAAGTTGAATGTAAAGTCTGGTAAAATAATTGCCAAATAAAATAACCCCTAAAAGACCTAAAAAGAAAAAGGGTATAAAAGGTATCGGTTTTTTAAAATTTTTTTCTTTTAAAAATAAAATAAATCCATAAATTGAACCAAACAAAGAAGAAAAAACTAAAAAAAGAAGAGCGTCTCCTGGTTTTAAAAAAAGACCTATCGTAAAAACTGTTTTGACATCACCAAAACCTAAACCCTCTCCTTTAGTAAGAAAATAAATAAAAAGGAATATAAAAGAAAGAAGAAAAGAAGAAAAAATTGTTTCTAAGTAAGGTGGAAAAATAAAAAAATAATTTAAAAGATAGCTAAAATCTGGGAATGGTAATTTGAAATAAAAATGATAAAAAATAAAAAAGATTCCTAAAATAAGAAGAAAAATTAAAAATCTATCATCAACAAGATAAGTATCAAAATCATAAAGAGCTAAGATAAAAAGAACAGAGAGGAGAAAAAAATAAAAAAAGAAAAGAAAAAAAGAGTAAGGACTGTTTAAAGGTTTAAAAAATAAGGCTAAAGAAAAAGTAAAAAGAGCGGTAACTAATTCTGTTAGAGGGTATCTTAAAGAAATTTTAGCTTGACAGTACCTACATTTTCCTTTTTGAAAAATAAAGCTTAAAAGAGGAATTAAATCTTTTACTTCTAAAGTATGCCTGCAAGATGGACATTTAGAACGATTTAAAAGAAAGCTTTCTCCTTTTTTAAGTCTATAAGCAACATTATTTAAAAAAGAACCCCAAAAAAGACCGAAGATAAAGAAAATAGCATACATAGATGTTAAAAGTTTTGTATATGTTTAGTAAAGTTAAGCAGGGGTATTAAAAGAGAGGCTTCTAAAAGTCCTAAGCCACCACCTAAAATTAAAATAAGAAAAGGTTGTAAAGCTTCACCTAAATTAGCAAACTGAGTTTCTACTGTTTCTGAATAAAATTCCAAAAGAGTGTAAGTAATTTCTGCCATCTGTCCGGTTCTTTCAGCAGTTTTCATTGCCTGAATAATAATGATAGGAAAGAGTTCAGGAAATTCCTCCATAGCACCACTTAAGGGTTTACCTTTTTTGACTTCTTCAATCATATATTCTAGAGCATATTCATAAGCAGGATGGGCAATACTATCTCTTATAATTGCCAAAGCTTCAACTAAGGGTACCCCTCCTTTAGTTAAGTAAAAAAGAGATTCTAAAAACTGAGCGGTGTAAATGTTTTTAAAAAGAGAACTTAAAATAGGAACATTATTTATAAAATCAAAGAAAATTTTTCTACCCTCTTTAGTTCGAAAATATTTAAAAAGATAATAGAAAAAAGCAAAAACAATAATTAAAAAGAAAAAACCAAAGTTTAAAATAAAATCTGAAATAAATTGAAAAACTTTTGTAATGGTTGGTAAAGGAATGTTATTTTCAACAAATATTTTTGTAATCTGAGGAATTACAAAATAAAAAAGAATAAGCATTACCACAATAAATATAGCAAAAACAATAGCTGGATAAATTAAGGCTTGTAAAGCTTTATTTCTAAATTTAATTTGATTTTCTAAGTGTTTAGAAAGATAGTTGAGTGTTTCATCTAGGGTACCGACGGTTTCACCTATTTTAATCATTCCTACAAAATAAGCATCAAAAACTTCTGGAAATCTTTCTAAGGATTTAGAAAAAGGAACGCCAGAAATAAGATCATTATATATTTGAATTAAAACATCTCTAAAGAAAAAATTTTGTGAAGTTTCTGATAAAGATTTAACTGCTTCATCAAGAGGAGTTTGTGCTTTAATAAGATAACTTAGCTGACGAGAAAAAAGATAAATATCATTAAGACCAGGTTTTCTATAAAAAATTTCTAAAAGTCTACTTCTTGGTTCTCCTAAGTAAGTAATAAAAAGTCCTTGTTCTTGTAAAATTCTTAAAGCTTCTTCTTTAGAATCTGCAGAAACAATGCCTCTTTTAAATTCTCCTTCTTGGGTAAAAGCTTTATACTCAAATCTCATTGTTCAAGTAAATATTTTAATCTTTCTGGTTTAAGGCTAAATTCAAGAGCTTTTTCTAAAGAGATATGTCCAAGTTGTACCAAGTTAGCTAAAGAACGATCTAAAGAAATCATCCCTTCGCTTAAAGAAGTGTCAATAACATTATCAATTTGATAAACTTTATTTTCTCTGATAAGATTTCTTACTGCATTGTTAGCAATTAAAACCTCGCAAGCGGGAACTCTCCCACCCGTAACTCGAGGAACAAGTCTTTGAGACAAAATACCTATCAAGGTAGAAGCAAGTTGAAGTCTAGCTTGAGATTTTTGAGATTCAGGAAGAACATCTATAATGCGATCAATAGTCTGTGAAGCTGAATTAGTATGTAAAGTTGCTAAAACAAGATGTCCTGTTTCAGCAGCTGTTAAAGCAATAGAAATAGAAAGAGCATCTCGAAGCTCACCTATCATAATTACATCAGGATCTTCTCTTAAAGCAGCTTTTAAAGCTCGGTGCCAGGTAGGAGAATGGGTAGGAATTTCTCTTTGAGAAATAACAGATTTATCTGGGGTAAAAACATACTCTATGGGTTCTTCAATAGTAATAATATGATCTTGTCTAGTATGATTTATTTCATCTATCATAGCTCCTAAGGTTGTTGATTTACCCATACCAGCAGGACCTGTTATTAAAATAAGTCCTTGTCTTCTTTCTAAAAATTCATGCAAGATAGGAGGAAGATTTAACTCTTCAATATTTTTAATTTCGTTAGGAATAACCCTAAAAGCTCCAGCCCAACCATTAAATTGAAGATAAATATTGGTTCTAAATCTAATTGTTTCAGTTAAATAAAAGGAAAAATCTAAATCTTTTGTTTTAAAAATCCTTTCTTTAAGTTCTGTATTTAGAAGAGAAAAAAGCATTTTTTCTGAATCTTGTGAAGTAATCACACCAAAATGAGTTAAGAAAAAAAGTTCGCCATCTTTTCTAATAACTGGAAAGCTTCCTGGTAATATATGAATATCAGAAGCTTTTTCGCTTACCGCAAATTCTAAAATCTCTTGAAGTCTTTTGTCCATTAAGTGACTTTGAAAATTTCATCAATAAAAACTCGACCTTCGCTTGCTTTTATTATACCATCGAGTCTCATAGAGATGAAATCTTGTTTTCTTACTAAGTCAAACATTTCCGCCTCGGTAAGACCCTTGGAAACTGCTGAGGCTATTTCTTTTGTCATCTCAAACATTTCAAAAATTCCTATTCTTCCTATATAACCTCTGAAATTACATTTTTCACAACCTTTTCCTTTAAAAGCTCTTACTTTTATATTTTTGAATTTTTCCGGAGCTGTTTCTAAAACTTTTTCTATTTCTTTTTCAAGCTCGGGGGGTACTTCAGTTTCTTCTTTGCAATTTTGACAAATTTGTCTTACCAGTCTTTGAGCAATTACTAAATTAATAATTGAAGGAATAAAATAAGGTTTAACACCCATATCAATTAAACGAGGTATAGCTCCTAAGCTTGTATTAGTGTGTAAAGTAGAAAGAACAAGGTGTCCTGTCAATGCTGCATGAGTAACAAGTTCAGCTGTTTCTTCATCTCTTATCTCACCAACTAAAATAACATCTGGATCTTGACGTAAAATTTCTCTAAGTCCATTAGCAAAAGAATAACCTATTTCTGGTCTTACTTGAGATTGATTAACTCCAGTAATTTTATATTCGACGGGATCTTCTAAGCTCACAATATTTATTTCTTCTCTGTTTATTTCCTGAAGTAAGGCATTAAGAGTAGTTGTTTTTCCTGAACCAGTAGGACCAGTAACTAAAATAAGACCGTAAGATCTTTTAATATTTCTTTTAATAATCTCATAATGATATTCTGCTAAACCTAAATCTTGAATTTTTTTAAGACCAACTAAAGGATCTAAAATCCTTATAGCTGATTTTTCACCGTTAATAGTAGGAAAAATACCAACACGAAAATCAATTTCTCTTCCTTGAACTGTCGCTCTAAATCTTGCATCTTGAGGAATTCTTTGTTCATCAAGCCTTAAATTTGTTAAAATTTTGATTCGATTAATAAGAGGCTGCTGCATATCTTTTGGTAAAATGGCTACAGTTTTTAAATCTCCAAAAAGTCTAAATCGGATTCTGACTCTGTCGGGAAGGGGCTCGATATGAATGTCAGAAGCCCTTAAAGCAACAGCTTTTCTTATAATTATTTCAAGCATTTTAATCACCGGGCCTTCTTCTGCTGAAGTAATTGCTTCAGCTAAAGCAAACATTTCTTTTTCCTCTACTTTTCTTCCCTTTTGACTTCTAAAATCAATAACTAATTTTTTAAGTTCTTCCTCAAAATTATGATAGTCTTCAAGATGAATATAAAAATCTTGAATAGAAATAAGAAAGAGTTTAACTTCTTGAAGTTTTAAAGTTTGTTTTAAAACTTCAATAACCTTTTCATTAAGTTGTGGGATTTCAGGGTTAACAACTCCTAAATAAAGAATGTTTGGTTTATAATCAAAACAAAGCACTTTATAGTTTAAGGCTGTTTTTTCAGGTATTTTATTTATTATTTCTAAGGGAATAACTTCATCCATTTCGAATCTTTTAATGGGAAGATTATAGATTTTTGCTTTAAAATCTAAAAATTCAGAAATAGGAATTAGATTTTTATTATAAAAATACTCTTCAAAGCTCATACCCAACATTTTTGCTTCCATAAGCCAATCTTCAATCTTAGGATATTTTTCTTTGAAATATTCAATAATTAATTTTTCTTGCATCAGTAAGAATTAGAAAAAAGAGAAGGTCTACCAAGTTCTTCTTCTTGAATTTCTGGTAAAACTATTTTCTCTGTATTTAAATTACTAGTATAATTTGAAGATTTTTTAAAATCATAATTTTTTATAAATTCAAGTTGATTTTGAATAATATTTAAAAGCTCTGAAGGTTCATATTCAGCCTTGAAAATACCTGCTTTCCAAAAAAGGAAAATAACTATACCTAAAAAAGAAACAAACGAAAAAACAATCAAGGTTATAACTGCTGAAAGTTTCATTTTTTTGTTGGTGTTAAGATCAAATAATAAGCTTCGACGGTAAAATTTGATTGAATGTTTCCTTTTTCATCGAGGTTAAAATTAGCTTTTTTTATTCTCATAATTCTTGAAGATTTATCAATATAATTAATAAATTCTTGAATTTTCTTTATATCTATATTATCAAAAGAAAGATTAAAGGTAACAAAGGAAACTGGAAGAACGAAAGGAGAAACTAGATATTTTTCTTCTTCTTTAGAAAGGCTAAAGTTTGTTCCAGGAAATTCTCCTAATCCTAAAACTCTGTAAGTATTTACAAAATAAGCGATAATTTCGGTAATCCTTGGCTCTCTTGGAAGCCATAAGTCTAAGGTTTCTTTCCTTTCAATAAGCTTAGCAATATTTTTATCCTTAGAAAGTTCATTAATTATTCTCTCAAGTTCTTTTAAGTCTTTTTCTTTATTATTTAGCTTATTAATTTCTTGAGCTAAAAAAATAGTTCTTTGATATTCAGGAACAAGATCTTTTATAAAAAAATAAGCTATAAGACTAATTAAAATAATTGGTAAAAGATTGATAAAAATCCTCATTATTTAAAAAAATCTGGTGTTAAGATTAAAGTCAGATTGAAATTGAAATTTCCCGACTTTTCATCTTTTAAAGGAAAAGATTCTTTTTTAATTTTAAACTTAGATGTTTTTTGAAGATAATTTCTAAACTTTAAATAATCTTCCCAAGTTTCAAAAGAAAGATTTAAACTTATTTCTTTCTCTTCATCATCATAATTAAAATTTTTTATACTTAAAAATTTTGGCATCGAAGCATTAAATTTTTCTAAAACTGTATTTAAAGAGATTTTATTTTGAGCTAAAAAAGAAGCATTAGCATATTGAGAAAAAACAAAATAGGCTTCGTTATTTTTTATTTTATTTAAAATTTCATTTTCTTTTCTGTCAAGTTCTTCTTTTTTCTGATTTAAAAAATTTTCCTGGTTTTGATTATAATAAGAAAGTCCATAGATAAAAAGAAGTTCAATGCTTAAAATAATAAGAAAAGGAAGTAAAAACCCGATTGGAATTATTTCAGAAATTTTAAACCTTTCCATTAAAGAAAATTTTAAGATATTATTCTTCTAAAAACAACTCCTAAAGCTTGCGTAAATAAAGTTGATTTTTCTTTAAGAAGTTTAAATTTATCTCCAGAAACAAATTCAGTAATATCTAAAATTTCAAAGGGATATTTGCTAAATCTTTGAGAAAATTTTTCTTTAAAACCATTCAAAGCCGAAAGACCACCGGTAAGATAAAGTTTTTCTGGTTTAAGTAAAAGTTTATCTTCTGTTTTTTGAATTTCGATTTCAATTGTTTTTACTAAATTATCTATAAAACTATCAGAGGTGTTTTTAAGTTCTCTTTCTTCTGGATTAAAGTTAAAACCTTTTTTTTGGACAAAATCAACAGTTTTTTCTTCGGTAAACTTAGTTATATTCATCACCATATCTAAATAATCGTAACCTCTAACATTTAGTTTGGTTGCATAAATAGTTTTATCTTCTTTAATGACAAATAAATTGGAGTAGGAATGTCCTAAATCAACAGCAAAAAATGTGTTTCTATTTAAAACAAAAAATGGTTCTAAATTAAAAATTTCCGCTCCATAACCTTTAACATCTAATTTAGAAAGTTTAGCAATATTTTCTATTTTTTGAAAATAAGTTTTAGGAACAGCTGTTAAGAAAACAAGCCAATTTTTCTGTCCTTCTTTTTCAAAATCAAAATACCTATACTCTATCTCTACTTCTTCTAAACTTAATGGGATTTGTTTTTGAGTTTCAAATTTAATAACTTGAGGTAAACTTCTTTCTGGTATATTAGGTATAAAAAAACTTGAAGAAAGAAGATAGGGTGTTGGTATGCTAAAAATGGCTTCTTTTGATTTTATATTAAAAGAATTAAGAAATTCTTTTAAAACAGAAGCTAAGGACTCTTCTAAAATCTTAGAAACAGAATAAATTTGCTTAAAATTAATAATAGGTATAATACCAAAATTAACTACTTCTAAATTTTTTCCTTTATCTATAACCTCAACAATTTTAATGCTAAAAGAACCCAAATCTATACCTAAATATCTTTTTTCTCCTAAGATAATGTTTAAAACCATTCTTACTAAATTATACAATCTATTTTTAGATATTTATAGTCCTAAGTTTTGCCTTTTTTGTTTAAGGTGGCAAGAAAGTTATTTTTGTGAAGATTGTTTAAAAAAAATTGGTTTTAAAACAAGCATAAGTTGTTTTAGGTGTGATAAAAGAATTAGTTTTGAAGATAAATGTCAAAATAACCATTCAAGTCTTATAAGGGAGCTTATAAGTTTTGGTCTTTATGAAGAAAGTAAATTAAAAGAAAAAATAATCTTGGCAAAAAATGAAGGGTATAGAGAAGTTTTTTTCGATTTAGGTATAAAAGTAGGAGAAAGAATTAAAAATTTAAATTTAAATGACTATGTACTAACTTATGTGCCTCTTCATAGAAAAAAATATTTCCAAAGGGGGTTCAACCAAGCAGAAGTTTTAGCCTTAGGAATTAAAAAGGTTTTAGGTTTAGAAATTTTTTCTTATATAGAAAAGATTAAAGAAACAAAAGATCAATCTGAACTCAGTTTAGAAGAAAGAAAAAATAATTTAAAAGACGCTTTTAGGGTTACTAAAAAACCGCCAGAAAAATTAATTTTAGTTGATGATATCAAGACCTCGGGAATAACTTTAACTGAAGTAGCAAAAGAGCTTAAAAGAAGTGGAGCGAAGGAAATTATAGCTCTGACAATACTAAGATGAAAAGAAAAATTTTTATTTGGTACCAAGAATTAAAAGAGTTTTTAAAAATCGAAGACGAAGAAATTATAAATCGATTAAAAAATGTTCTTCGCTTAAAACCTGGAGAAAAAATATTTTTTCTTAACAATTTTTCGCAAGAAGGAGAATATGAGCTTTTAGATAATAAAAAATTTATTTTTAAAAGAATAAGTTTAAAAGAAAGAGATTTGGTTCCTAAAAGAAAAGTCAATCTTTATCTTTCTCTTATTAGAAAAGAAAACTTTGAACTTATCTTAGAAAAAGGAACAGAGCTTGGTATTTATCTTTTTCAGCCGGTTATTTCTCAAAGAAGCAGTTTAAAAATAAAAGAAATTCCTCAAAGATGGTTTAAAATTATAGGCTCGGCTTTAGAAGTAACTAGTTGGAAACATACACCAGAAATAAAAAAAGTAAAAACCTTAGGTGAAGTTTTAAAAGAAGCTAAAGAAAATTTTTATTTAGCTCATAAAAGCGGAGAAAGAATAAATTTAAGCGAATTACCGGAGAAAATAAATTTACTTATTGGTCCTGAAGGAGGATTTAGTGAAGAAGAAGAAAAAATGATAAGAGAAAGAGCTAAATTAATTTCTTTAGGTAACTTTGATTTAAGAACAGAAACTGCTTGTTTAGTTTTTCTTTCTTTGTTAAATTTTTCATAAAATTAAAGACAATGATTTACATCTTAAATTTCAAAACATATTTTAAAAAGCTAAAAGATTATCTTTCTTTAATTAAAAAATTAAAAAAAATAAAGAATAAGAACAAAATTTGGCTTGCTTTAAATCCATATTTTTATTTAATTTTAAGAAAAAAAATTAAAGGCTTTAAGATAGGACTTCAAAATTTATGTTTTATTTCTGAAAAACCACAAACAGGGGAGACTATTTATGAATTTGAACTTATAAATAAAGCTCATTTTGTTTTGTTGGGACATTCAGAAAGATATAGAGTTGGAGAAAATTTAGAAGTGATAAAAAGAAAAATAGAGACACTTCAGGATAAAAAAATAAATTTAGTAATATTTTTTAGTGAAAACTCTTATGAACCCAAAGAAAATTTTGAAGAAGCAAAAGAAGAAACAGAAAAAAATTTAAAATTTCTTCTTCAGAAAGTTAAAAAAGAAAATTTCAAAAAGATATATCTTTGTTATGAACCTTGGTGGGCAATAAGCAGTGAATTAGGCAAGTTACCTTCAAAAGAATTTTTAAATAATTTTCTTACCTGGTATAAAGAAAATTACCCTTTTCCTATTTTTTACGGGGGTTCTTATAACTCTAAAATTAAGGAAATCTATAAAAATCTTAATTTTGATGGTTTTGTTTTAGGAAGGGCAAGTACTAATTTTAAAGAACTCAAAAATTTACTCGGCTAAATAAGGTTTTAAAAGTTCATAAAATTCTTCTTCGTTTATTATTTTTATATTTTTATATTTTTTTGCTTTTTCAAGTTTAGAACCAGGATTTTGGCCGACAACTAGATAAGTTACTCTTGAAGAAATACTATCTGTAGTTTCTCCTCCTAAAGTTTCAACCTTTCTCTTAGCCTCTTCTCTGCTCCAACGAGAAAGTTCTCCTGTAAAAGCAAAAACTTGACCCTTAAATGGTTGTGGACCGGTTTTTTCTTCTTCCTCAATAATTTCTATTCCTAATTCGGTTAATTTTCTTAAAAATTCTTGATGATTAGGATCTTTAAACCAAAGATCAATTGCTTTAGCTACTTTTTCACCAAAACCAGGAATAATTTGATAATGGAAATATTTTAAATTTTGTGAAACTAAAATAAGATCCTCGGGTTTTTTAATCTCTCTTTTTTTTCTAAAAAATTCTGATAAAAGTTTAGCGTTTTCTTCTCCTATGTGAGGAATGCTTAAAGAATAAATAAATCTTGGTAAGGTAATTTTTTTTCTTGATTCAATGTTCTTTAAAAGATTTTTTTCAGAAAGAACATCAAAACCAGGAAGTTTTCTTAAATCACCTATTTTAAGTTTAAAAAGATCAGCTGGATCATTAACTAAACCAACATCTAAAAGTTTTTCAACTATTTTTTCTCCTAAACCTAAAATATCAAAACCTGCCTTACTAGCAAAATGAATAATTCTTTCTTTTTGAGTAGCATAGCACTTCTTATTAGGACATTTCCAATAAGCACCCTCTTTAATTAAATGAGAATTGCATCTTGGACAAGTTTTTGGAAAAATGATTTCTTTTTCTTTGCCAGTTCTAAGTTCTTTAATCACTCTTTCAATTTGAGGAATAACATCTCCAGCTCTGACAACAACTACGGTATCACCAATTTTAACGTCAAGTCTTTTAATTTCATCTTCATTATGAAGTGAAGCCCGAGAAATAGTCACACCGCCAACCTCAACTGATTTTAAAATGGCTACCGGAGTAATAATTCCTGTCCTACCAACTTGAAAAATCACATCTTCTAAAATAGTTGTCCCCTCTTTAGGGGAAAATTTAAAAGCAATAGCTCCTCGGGGTGCTTTACCAACAACACCTAATTCTTGAAAAATTTTATTACTATTTATTTGAACAACAATACCGTCAATTTCAAAACTTAATTTATCTCTATTTTTTTCCCAATAATTTCTAAATTCTAAAACTTCTTCTAAAGAAGAGCAAAGTTTAGTATTTGGGTTTGTTTTAAGGCCTAAGCATCTTAAAATTTTATGTTCTTCTTCGTGAGTTTCCTGACCTAAATTGGTAACTAAATCATAAGCAAAAGAATCAAGTTTTCTTTTAGCAGTTATTTTAGGATCAAGCTGTCTTAAAGAACCTGAGGCAGCGTTTCGGGGGTTGGCAAAAAGTGGTTCTCCAGCCTTTTCTCTTTCCTTATTTAATTCTTCGAAGTCTTTTTTATGCATAAAAACTTCACCTCTTATTTCTATTTCTTCTGGATAGCCCTTTTCAAAATATTTAATAACTTTTTCTAAACCTTCTTTTCTTAAATTTTCTTTTATTTCTTCTAAAGGAAGCAAAGAAAGAGGTATAGCTTCAATAGTTTTTATATTTTGAGTAACATCTTCACCTAAATAGCCATCTCCTCTTGTAGCTCCGAGTTCTAAAATACCATTTCTATAAACAAGTTTAATAGCTAAACCATCAATTTTAAGTTCGCAAAAATAATCTAATTTGACATTTGGAGAAAGAAGTTTTAAATTTCTTTCGTTCCAATTTTTTAAATCTTCAAAAGAGAAAGCATCATTAAAAGAAAGCATAGGAACTTTATGTCTTACTTTTTTAAATTCTTTAAGAGGTTCTCCTCCTATTCTTTGAGTAGGAGAATCTGGAGTAATGAATTCTGGAAATTTTTGCTCTAATTCAAAAAGCTCTTTTTTTAAAGCATCTAAAACTTCAGGAGGATAAAGATCTTGATTTAAAACATGATAAGCATATCTTGCTTTATTAATTATTTCTTTTAATTTTTCAATTCTTTCTTTAGCTTCTTCTCTGGTCATTTTAATTAAAATTCTATGGCAGGAAGTCAAAATCTAAAACTCTTTTTAATCCTTTATAGTTTCCTTCAGAAATAAGTTTAGAATAAAAGCTATATTCACCTATTCTTGCTCCAGGGCGAAAAACATCTGAATAATAAATTTCGGTACTTGTAGGTTTGTTATTAGGTGCAATTTCAATTTTCCTACAACTAGAATAAATCCATCCTGTATCTGGATCAATTCCAATCTTTTTCCCAAACTCTTGGCATTTAGATAAATTTTCGTTGTTTTCAATATAATTAAAATTTTCAACACTAAAGTTTCTTGTCACATATAAATTTCCTATTTCTAAATTAGATTCTGCTTCTGAAAGGGCTGTAAAAGAATAAATAATTTTTCTTACTCTAACTAGCTGATAATTTACAGGAATTAGAAGAACTAAAACAGTAGATAAAGAAACAAACATTACAAAAAGGGTTAAAATAAGAATTTGTGATTTTTTTTTCATCTTTGGCATAAATTACTTGTATAAGTACTGTTCAAAGGGGCGATAGCTTGTTCAAAGATTAAACTTGTAGTAACACCTCTTTTAGATCTTATTTCCAAGTCATAAAAAATTATAATTACCTTAGGAGCATATTGAAAATAAGCATAAGTTTCATTTACCCCAGGTGTGTCGGTAGCGAAAATAACTCTGTTTACTTTTACAAGATCAGGGTCAAAAACTGGTTCGGGGATTAAATTTTCTTCTTGATAATTTAAAACTCTACTTGAAAAGTTAAAGCTTATAGTGGTTGTTGTACAATCTTTTTTTTGAAACCTTAAACCTTGCCCATTATTTAAAACCTCAAAACTCCAACCATATTTTAAAATTCTCCAAAGTTTTTCTGTTCCTAATCTTACGTTTTCTAAAGATTGGTAATAGTCATTGATTATTATCGAGGTATTGATAACATTTAAATAAATTTGAGAAACAATTAAAATAGCAAAGGAAAGTAAAAGTAAAACTATAGCAACCTCTAAAAGAGTATAAGAATTTTTATTATTTAAAAAGCTGGATGCCATCTTGTTATGTAAATATTTTTTATTTCTGAAGAAATTCTTCTAAATCTGTCATAAGCACTGATAGAAAAAATGTAATAGTCATTAGAAGAAGTTGAACTTATTGTATATGTAGCATAGTTTAATTTTTGCCCATTAATTAATTTGAATTCACAGAATGAAGCAGAATTAACCTCTATTTTCCTTGTTGAAGTATTAAAGTTAATACAAAAATTATTTGGGAAATTTGGCCAAATTGCTGGCTCAATAGTTTCTACCCCAAAAGGTCTTTCTAAAGCTTTATTTCTATAGGCAATAAGAAGCTGGTATTTAGATTGAAGGAGGCTATTTAAAACAAAAAATTCCTTAACAAAAATGAGAGATTTCAAGTAATCTGAGGTGATTCTTAAAAAAACAATTAAGGCAACAGAAATAATTAAAAAAACTATCATTATTTCGCCAAAACTTGTTCCTTTATTTTTCATCTTTCAATACTTACTTGTCCTAATTTATTAATTTTAATTTTATATCTTTCAGAACCCTTTTTAAAACAAAGGTAAATATAAGAAGTATTTATTTTATCCCACCCGCTTTCGTTTCCTTGATAGATAAAGAAAATATCTGAATAGGAGTAAATATATAAGAAAACAATTGGTGGACTATAAGAGGGTATGCATTCTGAAGAAGTAGAAAAAATAATTTCTGATCCATATTCTAAGTTTTCATTCAGTGAAAATTCTTTTAAGGGGGTTGAGGTTAAAATCGTTTGATCTTTCAAGATATATTTTTTATTCACTAAATTTGTATTAATGAAATCGTTTATCGTTGTTGATGCAGAAATGTCTTCACAAAGTTTTGTAGAAGTTGAAAAAGCTAAAACTTCGTATCTTGTTGATGATGGAAAATAAATGCCGTAACCGCAAAAATAGTTACCAGGGGGTTTTTCGATTATTTTTTGACCCATATCTGAAATAATATTCAAAGCATTAGTAAAATTTTTAGCCTTATCTCTTAAATAGAAAAATGTTTTATTAAAACTAAAAAAACTTAAAAAACTTACAGTAACAATACCTAAAATTAAAAGAACAATAGATACTTCAAGTAAAGTAAATCCTTTCATTTATTTTATTCTCTACCTTTAGTTCTACAATCACTTCCAATATAAGCTTTACATTTATCTGATTCAACTATTTTGCAAGAAGCTTTAAGATTTTTAAAGTCTGGTTCGCTGCTGCATTCCCAGCAAAATCCTCGACCACAAACATAACGAAAAACAGTTATTTGTTGACTTATGCAAGTATCTCCATCTCCTCTATAGGCTTCATCACCTTCTTTTCTTGAATGTCCTTGCTCATCAAAGTTATGACAAAGTTCAAAAGTATAAGTACCAGCTGTAAGAGGAGTATAGTAATAACTGCCACTTTCGGGTCTATTTCCGCTAGAAATAATATCACCATTTGCTTTAAGTTCATACCTACCTTTATCATTACCCCACTCACCATTAGGTGTTAGTGAATAGTTTATATTAAATCCATAACCGACGATGTAATCTCTTTTTTGTGTTGTAATATCAGAAGGATGAGTAATATTTGGTTTATCTAAAGTTAAAGACATATTGATTGTTGTGGGTTTAACGTAAAATTCAATTCTTCCCCAAGGAACGTTTAATGGATCTAAGCCTCTTACAAAACGAGGATTTGAAGATCTACTTTCGTCAAATATTATATAATGGCTTTTATCAACTTCTTTGAAACTACAGATCCATCCACCTCTTGACCATCTACATTCTTGACAATCAACATAATTTCTATCCATTGAATCAGATCTTTCAATTTTGTCTGGTTGATTATAAATAGAACCAGAAGTTTTATTTGATTTTAGATAAAAGTAACCATGTCTTAATGGAGAAATATAACTGTCCCATTGAGGCGTTAGGCTTCTTGCCCATTTACCTATCTCAGAAAGGGTTATAGAACCATGTAAAATATCAGTTTCAGGATTTACAGAAAAGCCATTATTAAGATTTAAAGATTTATCAAAAAATTTTCTAAGCTGTTCAATTGAAACACTTATAGTAACAGGACGTCCTATTCTGCAGTTAGGAGGATTAATTATTGTTTCTGTATAAGTTTCGGTTGACCAAGTCTTGCACTCACATTTTGGCGGTAAACCAGAGCAAGATCCGCAAGATCCACTTTTTAAAACATCAGAATAATTACATGTCCATCTACAACCTGCAGAAGGATTATCACTACTTATATAAACACACCAACCTTTTTGATACTCTACACAATTTTTATATTTACAAGTTGCATATGCATCAACTCCTGCATTTTGAAGACTTACATCTAAGTAAAGTTGATCACCTTTTTTTACTTCTGGATCTGAAGAAGGAGAATTAAGTCTTGAAACTTGTCCTGGTGAAGAAAATCGAGAAGTGTTATTAGGATAAGAAATTTTATTTGATATATATGGTGAGCAAATTCCTCCATATCTTGGTGGTGTAGGTGGAGGGGGTGGAGGAGGTGTAGCTCCTCCTAAAGTAGCTGAACAAGTTGTAGAAGCAACAATTTGGTTATTTACCTCTAAAGTAGCATTTGCCGTGATATTTCCGCTTCTTGTAGTTGTATAAGAGCAAGTATTGGTATTAGGACAAGTTTTACTAGGTCCATTATTAATTGAAATCTTTATTGTTCCTATTTGAGTAGAATTTGCGGTAAAAGTAACCTGATTTCCAGAAACTTGTGAAACGCAAGTAATT
>DAINRM010000007.1:0-30176 GCA_036741875.1 Patescibacteria group bacterium
GGAGCATCTATTAATAAAGCATCAGGTGAATAATTTTCAACAATATGCAACTTCGTCACTGGATTCATCGTCCCGACGCCAACGTTGCCCATAAAGTAGTAATTTCCTCCTCCTGTATTTGCTCCAAACTGTCCTGAAGAAACATTGGCAGCGCTTATTGTACCAGCATAATTCCCTCTAAAATTTGTTGCTATTACATCACCAACAACATGTAAGGTTGTTTGTGGGTTAGTAGTTCCTATACCTAATCTTTTATTAGTGTTATCCCAGAAAAGATTATTATCACCACTTAAAACACTTGATCCTGTCCAAAAAGCAATTTGACCAAAAGAACCTGATCCACTTACTAAACCTCCTCCTGAATATCTTACTAAAACATTTGGAGTAGAAGAGGTCATTACTAAATATCCTGCACCAGGCCAAGTGCCGCTAAAAATAAGATAAGGAAAAGGTTGGCAATAAGCTCCTTGTTCTATAGCTGATTTATATTCAAAAAGAGTAAAGTAAAGAAAGAAGTTGATTATAAAGGAAAGAAGAAGAGAATAAAGGAAGGGTTTTTTATTTATCATTTTCTATTATTATACTACCTATTTTTTTATTTTTGCAATTCTCACAAATAATATCAAAAGTTCCTGAATTTAAGGCTTGAAACTGGAAGGTTTTTGACTCTCCTTTTGAAATTTTATGAAAAAGATTATAGCCATTTATAAAGATTTCATAGTCTTTATCAAGAGCCTTAAAATTTAAAGTTAAAATTTCATTTTTTTTAGCGTAAATTTTTTCTTCATTTAATTTTTCTTTTTCTAAAAGGTAATCTCCAAAAGAATAACTAACGTTTTCAATTTCTTTTCTTTGAATTTTATCCTTTTGAGTTTCTACTTTTTTTTGAGACGTTTTAAAGGAAATTTTTGAAGGAAGCTCAAAAACAAAAACTAAAAAAATTAAAAGGAAAATAAAAAAAGTTAAAAAAATGGGCAAAAATCTTTTTATTTTTATAAATTATATCAAGAGGATATTAAAAAAAGAAAAACCTTATTAATAAAGTAGAAAAAGGTATTTTGAAAGAAAAGCAAAAATAAAATTATAAAAGCAAACCCGTAGGCCTCAAGTAGAATATAAGATTCTAAGGGAATGAAAAGAAGATAAAGCTTAGAACCGTCAAGTGGAGGTATAGGTAAAAGATTAAAAAGAGCTAAAATAAGATTTGTTTTTATAAGATAAAAAGAAATTTCATTGATTAAAGGGTTTAAATTTTGTTTATAGAGAAAAAGAAAAAATAAAAGAATAAAAATATTTGTTAACGGCCCTGCTAAAGCAATTAAAATTGGATCTTTTATTTTATCTTTCAAGTTTTCTGGATTATAGGGTACAGGTTTAGCATAACCAAAAACAAAACCAAAAGAAAGAAAAGTAAATAAAGGAAGTAAAACTGTCCCTAAGGGATCAATATGAACTAAGGGGTTTAAAGATAATCTCCCCTCATACTTGGCTGTAGGATCTCCTAATTTATAAGCAACATAGCCGTGGGCTATTTCATGAAGAACAATAGAATAAAAAATTAGAAAAATTATTAAAATCTCCATTAAACTTTTATTTTCCCCATTAGAATAAGTTTTCTACACTCTTTACAAACTTTTAATTTCTTACCATTAATATTAAGAATTTGAATATTTGGTTTTTGAAAATAAGTCTTCACTGGATTATATTGACCTCTAAGTTTCTTTCTTTTTACAGCTTTTTTTCTTCCTTTTCCGCAAATTTCACAGCTTTTCATAATTTTTTATTTTACCATAAAATCTAAAAAGTTAATGTAATTCGATAATAATCTTGATGTTCTTCCTCTTTAACATTTAAATCTTGGACTTCTTTTCTAAAATCTTCTATTTTTTCTTTACTTACTTTAAAAACTATTTCTCTTCTTTGAAAATCATAACTTTCAAGTTCATAATCTTTATTGATAAGAGAAATTAAAACTTCTAATTTTTTTTCTTTTTCTTTTGTTTCTATTCTTTCTTTTAACTGATTTAGATAATCTAAAGAATTTTTAATTTCAGAAAAATTTTCTATTTTAGATATTTTTTGAATTTCTTCTTTAAGGGTTTGCTCCTTATTAGAAAAATCAAAATAAAAATAGATAAGAGAAAAGAGAGAAATTAAGGTCACAATCAAAATAAAAAAAGTGCTTAAATTAAAACTTTTTTTTATTTTGTTAAAAAAATAAACTGTTTGGGGTTTCAAACTAAGAAAATCTAAAAAGGGTTGATCTTGAAAAATTTTTTTAAGAAGCACAATATTTCCCTTACCAATAAACTCATAAGGATTAATTTTTATGAAATTATAATTTTTAATTTGAATTTCTGGAAAAGCAAAAATTAATGTTTCAAATTTTTTTTCTTGAGAAGTAAAATAATTTATAAATCTTTCGATAAAAAGATCAAAATTTGTTTCTGGGCCTACTTCTTCAAAGAAAATTTTTTCTGGCTTTAAATTTTCTAAATAAAAAACTTGAGCTATTTTTTCATCAATAAAAAAGATTAAATAATTTTCAGTAAAAGAAATTAAAGCTTCGTAAATAAGATTGCTTAAAATAGCCTCAAATGATGGAGAAACAAAATAAAGAGTAACATCTTCTTTAAAGAAAAAATCTAAAAGTTCCTCTTCGAGCTCTTTAGGAAAAAGAAAAACGTTATAATTAGCGAAATTTCCTGAAAGCTTATAAACATCTTCTTTATAAATAATTTTATATTTTTCTAAATTAAGGGGAAGATAATTTTGAAGATAATTTTTAATAGCATTTAAAGGATCGGGGGTTCTTGAAATGGTTATTTTTTGAAAGAAAATATTAGGGAAATGAAGAGAAACACCTAATTCTTTTATTTTATATTTTTTTATAATTTCATCTAAAGCTTTTTCAAGATTGTTTTTAAAAAATAAACCATTTTCATAAATAGGTGTTTTTAAAACTTCTAAATTTTTTAAAATAAAGCTATTTTCTTTTTCATCAAAATCATAATAAATAACTCTATCTGGTGAAATAAGAATGATATCAATAATTTCTTCTTTTAAAAATGGTTTCATTTTTAACGGAGTTGATTTATTTTAATAAATCTTTCTGTTGGATCTATAATAAAATTTATATCAAAACCTTTAAATTTTTTATCAATAATATAAATAAAATAAGGATTGACTAAAAAAATATTAGCTTTTTGATCTAAAATTAATTTTTCTATTTCTTCTTGAGATTTAAAGATATCTTTTTGGGGATTATTTCTTAAATCAAAAAATTCTTTTTCTAAAATTTTATTTTCAAAATTATTTAAATTAATACCCCCAACAGAAAAGAAATAAGATAGGTTAGGGGGATAACCATAATTTATACCATATAAAAGACCGTCATAATCTTTTTTTCTTATAAGTTGATTAAGTTCATCTGGAGAAACAATTTTAAAGTTAATTCCAAAATTTTCTTTAAGATACCGAGCGATATCAGGATAAAAAAAAGAGTTGGGTAAAATAAGATCTAAATTTATTTCTTTTTTTTCTATTTCTTTTTTAATTTCTTCTTTAAATTCTCCTAAGCCCAAAATTTTTCTTAGCGAAGGAGAAAAAATACCCAAACTTTCTTCTGCCTTATTTTCAAAAATTTTTTTAACAACATCTTTTCTATTAATCTTAGAGTTTAAGAATAAAAAAACGTTTTCATCTTTTACTTTTTCTTTATTTAAAAAAATACCTACGACTCTTGGCATTAAGATTTCATAAATATTAACTCTTTTTTTAAAACCAGAAGGAAGATGAAAATAATTAATTCCTGCTAAACCATCTATTTCTTTTTTGAAAAGAGCATCTAAAGCTTCTCTTTGATCTTTGAAAATATGAAACTCAATTTCTTTAAGATAAACTTTTTCTTTAAAGTATTTATTTCTTTCTAAAATTAAAATCTTTCTTCCTTCATCTTTTATTTCCTTAAAAACAAAAGCTCCTGGCCCAAATTTTGAAATTTCTAAATTTATAAAATCAGGCGAATAATAGGAAAAAACTTTAGAAGGAAGAATCTTAAAATAAGTTAACCGATAAAGAAAATAATTATCGGTCTTAGTTAAATAAAAAATGCCTTGTTTTTCGTTTATGATTTTAAATTCTAAATTATTAAAAAATCTATTTAATTCTGAAGGGGAATATTTTTTAGCAAATTCTAAACTAAATCTAATGTCTTCAGTGGTAATTTTTTCCCCATTAGCAAAAAAAATATTATCTTCAAGTTCTATCTGAAGTTCATTTTTTTCTGGATTAAGAAGATAGTTTTTTAAATATTTAGAAATAAGTTTGCCGTTATAGAATTCAAAAAGGGATGGAAAAATTAAATTAGAAAGACTTCTTTCTGAGTCGTTAGTAGTAAAATAAGGAGTTAAAATTTTAACGTCCTCCCAAAGCCCTTCTCTATAAAAGGCGGGCTTTTTTTCAAAAGGAGTAAAAGGTAAAATAAGAAAAATTGAAAAGAAGAAAAAAAGAAAGAAAAATAAAAAAATATAAAAAGGAAAAAGGGGTAACTTGTTTTCTTTAAAGCCTTTTAAGGTTTTTAAATAAAACTCTCGGAAAAATTTTTTAGACAACATTAAATTTTATTCGCAGAAGAGATAAAAGAATAAATAAAACTATAAAAAACCAAGTTAGATAAAAAATATATTTTTCTACTCCTCTTTTTTGGAAAAAAAATTCAGATTGAAAACCAAAAAGAACTCCTCCACTCATTCCTCTTTGCTGAAGCAAAATTAAAGCAATAATCACAATTCCTAAAAAGATTTGTAAAATTTCAATTAAATTTTTCATTTTCTCTTAGCTTTTTATGATATTTTAACACAAATTGATGAACTTTCAAGTCTAAAAGTCTTAAAAAATTAGCTGTTTCTGAAGAAAAATCTTTTAAACTTATAGGTTTTTTTTGAAGATCAAAATAAATTTCTTCTTTAGGTTTAGCAAAAGAAATAACTTTAATTTTTTCTTCTAAACTTGCTTCTTTAATGCTCATTAAAGCAAATTTTAACTGAATTTTACCCCCATCAATCAAAATCAGATGAGGAAGTCCCCATTCTTTGTGCTTGAGTCTTCTTTTTATAATTTCGTAAATCATCCTTGGATCATCTGGTTTAACAACTGTTTTAATTCTAAATTTTCTTATTTTTTGAATTTTTAAAAAACCTTCATAAAATGAGATCATCATCCCCACCTTAAAATTTCCATAAAGATGAGAAATATCATAAGCTTCGATGATTTTAGGAATTTCTTTAAGATTTAATTTTTCTTTAAGTTCTAAAAGTGCTTTTCTTCTTTTATTTTCCAAATAAAGCGAGTCTTGTCCAATAATTTCTATTTCTTCTTCTATTTTTTTAATAGATGAATAAATTTCAAAAAGTTTTTTAGCTGATATTAAATTATCTTCTTTTAAACTTTTTTCCATTTCTTCCAAAATTTCTTTTTTTAAATCTTTTAAATTTCCTGAAAGTATTCTTTCTATAAGTTTTAAATTTTCAAAATAGGATTTTATTTCTTTCTGAGAAACTTCTTTACCTTTTAGACAACAAAAACCAAAACAAAGTCCTAAGGAAAAATTTAAACATTCTCTTAAATGATTTTCTTTACAACTGCAAAAAGGTATTTTTTTTCTTATTTTTTGAAGAAGATTTTTAATAGCTTTTCCTTCAGTAAAAGGACCAAAAACTTTATAAGTTTTAAAATTGTCTGGTCTGTGAGTGACATAAACTCGTGGAAATTTTTCTTTAGTAAAAACAACATAAAAATAATTGGTGTCATCACGAAGAAGCTGATTAAAATAAGGATTGAGTTTTTTAATAAGATCGCTTTCTTTTAAAATTGCTTCCGCTTCGCTATTTAAAGGTAAAATTTCCAAATTTTCTGCTAAATTTAAAAGTTCTTTAACTTTTAAACTAGAACTTTTAAAATAAGAAGAAATTCTTTTTCTTAAATTTTTAGCCTTACCAATATAAATAGCTTTTCCCTCTTTATCTTTAAAAATATAAACACCTGGTTTTTCTGGTATTTCTTTAATATTTATTTTTATCATTTAAATAAGATTTAAAAGCGATTTTCCTTCAATAAAATTTTTATAATTTTCTAAAATACCGTAAAGATCTAAAATAGTTGGCATCACATCAATAAGGCTTCCCAAGACCTCTTCTGAAGGTATTCTTTCTTTTTCTAAGCTTTGATGAATTAAATAAAAAGGTACAGGATTAGCATTATGGAAGGTATCTTTAATTCCTCTTTGAACATCAAGCATTTTTTCGATGTTTCCATGATCAGAAGTAATAATGAGATACCAATCTTCTTTTTTTATAATTTCTAAAAATTCTTCTATTTTTTCACTCATAAATTCTATAACTTTAACTCCTTTATTAAAATCTCCTAAATGACCAAAAAAATCAAAAATAGAAAAATTGACCGTAACAAAATGAAAATTTTTTTCTTTAACAATAAGTTTAAGATAATTAAAAATTTCTTCTGTAACCTTGTAGGCATTTTCTTCTGAATCAATCCCGGGCAAAATTTTAATAACTTCATTAATGTGCTCTTCCTCAATAAGTCCGTTAAAATAATAAGTCAAATGTTTTTTTCTTGTTTCGTCAGTAATTTTAAATTGCCTCAATTTAGCTTCGGAAATAGCTCGAGAAAGATTAATTTCAATTTTCTCTTTAGGAAAAATAACTGTATGATGTAAATTATCAAAATAATCGACAAGAGAGATTAAAAATAGATTTTTTTTAAGTGGCCTTTCAAATTCTTTAAATTCAGGATCAAAAAAGGCCAAAGCTAGTTGTTTAACTCTTTGGGGTTCATAATTTAAAAAAATAACTATATCACCATCTTTTATGTAAGCATTTTCAGTAATTAAAGTAGGTTCTAACATTTCTTCTTTAAAGTTTTCATCATTTTCTTTTTCTTTAATAAAAGTTTCTAAATCTTTATATTTTCTTCCAATACCATTTACTAAAGCCAAAAAAGCTCTTTGAGTTCTTAAAATATAATTTTTAGAGGTATCTAAAGCGTAGAAGCTTCCTATTAAAGTAACTATTTTTGCATTTAATTTTTTTGTTTCTAATTCTTTCAAAACTTCTTTTAAAAGCCTCAAACTTGATTTAGGTGTAGAAAAAGTACTTTCTAAAAAAAAATGAAGATAAATTTTTTTATTTATTTGATAAAACTTCAAGATATCTAAAAGAAAATAAAGATGATTAATATCTGCTTCGAAAGGTTTTTCGCTTAAAGTCAAAAGAAAGTGAATATTTGAATCATTTTCAAAATAAAAATTAACGATCTGTCTAATAATCGGATTTTCTTTAAGCTCTCCTTTTTCAATAGCTAAATCAACCCTTATTTTAGGCGTATAATTAATTCTTCCAGTTCCTAAGGTAAGATGACCTTGTTCGCAATTTCCAGGATCATTTGGTGATAAACCAACAGAAAAACCGCTTGCTTGAAGAAGAGTATAAGGATATCTTTTTTTTAGATCTTCAAAAATGTTTTTTTTAGCAAATCTAAAAGGGTTAGAAAGATTGTTTTCTCCTCTTCCTAAACCATCTAAAATCATGAGACAAAGATTTATTTTTTTCATTATTTTTAAGGTAAAATTAGAAAAGATTTTTCTTTTACATACTATTATTTTTATTTTAACTCTTTTTTAGGTCGTCTCAGCTAAATTATTAAAATGAGCTTAGAAGTTTTAGTTAGTGGAATTATCATAGGTATTCTTTTGGGTTTTATTTTAAGGCATTTCCTTTCTTTAAGATTTAAATTCAGAGTAGAGAAAGAAATTGAAGAAGAAATAGAAAGTCTTAAAAAGAAAAAAGAGGAAATTTTAGAATCAGCCCAAAAAACTTCTTTAGAAATTATTGAAAAAGCTAAAAAAGAAAGAGAAAGGCTTTTAATTGAATTGGAACAAAAAGAGGATAGGCTTCTTCAAAAAGAAAAACTTTTGGATGAAAAAGAAATAAGTCTTATAGAAAAAGAAAGGTTTTTAAATGAAAAATTAAAAGAAGTTGAAAATAAAGAAAAATCCTTAGTTTTAAAAGAAGCTGAACTTATTTCTTCCTTGGAAAAAATTTCCGGACTTAAAAAAGAGGAAGCACTTAACTTGATTTTTCAAAAAATAGAAAAAGAATATGAAGAAGATATTTTTAGAATGATTACTAAAACAAGAAATAATTTAAAAGAAGCTCTTGAAGAAGAAGCAAAAAAAATTATTGTTGAAGCTTTGCCTCGTTATGCCAAAAGCGTTGTAAGTGAAGTTACCACCACTACTCTTCGTCTTCCTAATGAAGAAATGAAGGGTAGAATTATAGGTAAAGAAGGGAGAAATATTAAACATTTTGAAAATTTAACTGGTGTAGAAATAATTATTGATGAAACGCCAGACATTGTTACTCTTTCTTCTTTTGATCCCGTAAGAAGAGAAGTAGCTCGTTTAGCCTTAGAAAAACTCATAAAAGATGGAAGGATAAACCCAGCTACTATTGAAGAAAAAATAGCAGAGGCTAGAAAGGAAATAGACGAAGAAATTCTTTCAGCAGGAAAATTAGCCAGTTTTGAGCTTGGCATTTTTGATTTGCCTCAAGATATTCTCATTTTGATGGGAAAACTTAAATTCAGATACAGTTATGGACAAAACGTTTTGCAACATTCTATTGAGGTAGCTACTTTTGCTCGAATGATAGCCGAAGAATTAGGACTTGATGCTAGTGTTTCTAAAAAAGCTGGTTTTTTGCATGATATAGGTAAAGCGGTTACTCATGAAATTGGAGGAAATCATTTGGATATAGGAATAAAGATTTTAGAAAAATATGGTATTGAAGAAAAAGTTATTTTAGCTATGAGGTCCCATCATGAAACTTATCCCTTCGCCATTCCTGAAGCTTATATTGTTTATGCTGCCGATATTATTTCCGGAAGTAGACCAGGAGCAAGAAGAGAAACAATGGAGATTTATCTTCAAAGGCTTCAAGATCTTGAAAGAATAGCTTATTCTTTTGAAGGTGTAGAAAGGGCCTTTGCTATTCAAGGTGGTAGAGAATTAAGAATTTTTGTGGTTTCCGATAAGGTTTCTGACTTAGAAATATATAAATTAGCTAAAGAAATTGCCTTAAGAATAGAAAAAGAGCTTAATTACCCAGGAGAAGTAAGGATAGTAGTTATCAGGGAAAATATTGCTGTAGAATATGCTAGATAGTTTTTTATTTTTTCTTTTTTTAGGTAAAATTAACTTATAAGGTGGTCGTCATTAAGGGTTTTTAATTAATAAAAATGGCTCGAAATTCTAACGTTTTAAAAAGGGAGCACTTGGCTCAAAAAATGGTCGAAAGGTTTAACATGACAAAAAAAGACGCTTTAGAAGTTCTTAATTTTTTAGTAGAAACAATAACTAATGCACTTAAAAGCGGGCAGCAAGTAAAATTGGCTGGTCTAGGGACATTTAAAGTGAGAGAAAGAAAAGCAAGAACTGCTATCAATCCTAAAACAGGAGAAAAAGTTCAAGTACCCGCTTCCAGAGTTCCAAGATTTACTCCTGCAAAAGATCTAAAAGAAGCAGTAAAGTAAAAAAATAAAAATGTCTCTGGTTTATTTAGTTATAGGGAATGAACTTTTTCATATTGAAGAAAAAATTAAAGAGATAAGCAAAAATATAAATTTTTATTCTTTCAAAGAAAATAATAAAAACAGTGGAAAAAATTTAGAAATTATTCAAGAAATACTTAAAAATCTAAATCATAGACTTTTTTCTTTGCAAGAAGATATTGTTCTTAAAAATTTAGAAGCTTTAAAGGAGGAAGAAAAAGAAAAAATTATTCATCTTATAAAAATTTCTAAAGGAGTAAAGTTTTTTTTAATATTTAATGATGAAAAAAAATTTCAAGAATTTAAAACTCTTTTAAATAAAAAGGGGGTTAAATTTGAAGAGATAAATCTTCTTTTAAGATGGACGAACCAGTTTAAAAAAATAATTGAAGAAGAACTTAAAAAGTTAAAAATTAAACCTGAACCAAATTTTATAGAAACTCTTTATGAAAATTACAAAAATAATTTTTCTTTATTTCTTCAAGATATAAAAAAAATAAAATATTATAAGGGTGAAAAAGAAATAAGCCTCGAGGAGTTCAAAAGTTTTTTTCAATTGACTACAAACGAATTTCAAATCCAAGAAGCCTTTTTAAGCTTGAATTTTCCTCTTTTTTTAAGAAGATTTAAAAAATATATTTATTCTTTACAAAGCGAAGATTATAAAAGAAGAAAAGAGAATGTGGAAAAAATAATATCTAACCTTCTTTTTGGTGCTCTTTTGAAAATATATTTTATGAAAATGAATAAAGAAAAAACTAAAACAGAAGGAAATCCTTTTTATCTTCAAAAACTTAAATCTTTTTCTGAAAAATTAGATTATAAAACAATCAAAAATCTTATTAAAGCTTTAGCTCTTACTGATAAAAAAATAAAAAAATTTTATCTTCAATATAAAGAAGTTCCAGAGGAAATTACTTTAAACTTTCTTTTACTTCAAAAGTCCGATTAAAAATTTGAGCATATTTTGATTTGAGCCTGGCTGCTTTATTTTTATGAATAAATCTTTTTGCTCCTTTATCTATTTCTTTATAAACTAAAGATAAGGCTTCTTTAGCTTTTTCTTTATTTCCTTCTTTAATATACTTCATAAACTCTTTAACTTTCTGTTTAATCTTTCTTCTTCTCTCTTCATTAATTCGCCAATTTCTTAAAGATTTTTTCAAAGCCCTTTTAGCTGATTTAGTAACTGGCATAATAGTCTTTTCTTTTAATTTCGTCCTTTATTTTTTTAATTAATTCTTTGTGTTCTTTTTTAAGTTTAGGGAAAATATAAGATATTTTAATATAAAGATCGCCTCCAAAAATTCCCATTCTGGAAATTTTAATAACTTCTTCCTCTTCTTGAGAAAGTTTAATTTTTATTTTAGCATCAAAATAATTAATTTCTATTTCATCATTTAAAAGAGCATCGAGAACATTTATCTTATATTTTAAAAGAACGTCTCGACTATTAACTATTTCTAAATCTTTTCTTTTTGTCTTTACTTCCAAATTAATTATTAAATCACCCTTTTCATTTTTTCTTTCATGACCTAAACCTTTAAAAATAAGCTTAGAAGAAGAACGTGGAGGAATTTTTACATCTAAATCACTTTTCACGACCTCAAAACCTTTTCCTTTACACAGAGAGCAAATTTTTTCTGGCACATAACCTTCGCCTAAACATCGCGGACAAGTTTTTCTTTCTTCAAAAAAGAAACTCCTTAAAATAGAAGAAGTTATAGAAATTTTTCCTTTCCCTTTACATTCAGGGCAAATAATTTTCTTTTTTGTTTCAGAACCAGTACCTTCACAGGCGAGACAAATTTTTTCTTTATTATAAAAAACTCTCTTTTGCGTTCCTTTATAGTAATCTTCTAAGTCAATTTCTAAATTTAAATAAATATTAAGATCCTTTTTTTCTTTCTTTTTAAACCAGGAACCAAATAAATCTTCAAAGTCCTCCTCAAAAAAAACCTTTCTTAAATAATCTTCAAGATCAGAAAAAAGATCATAAGAAAAAGTAAATCCTCCCGGAGCAAAATCAAAACCTGCTTTTGTTTTCCATTTTCTCTGAATATCATATTCTTTTCTTAATTTTGGATCCGAAAGAACTCTATAGGCTTCTAAAATTTCTTTAAATTTTTCAGCATCACCACCAGGAACATCAGGATGATATTTTTTAGCTAATTCTCTAAAAGCTTTTTTAATTTCTTCTTCAGAAGCGTCTTCTGGAATTCCTAATATTCCATAATAATCTTTCATATATTAGGTTCCGTTTGCTGTCCGTAAAATCCTCGACCAATTTCTGAAAGAAGTTCATTTAATTCTTTTATTTCTCTTTCTAATTCTTCAATTGAATTAGAGGTTTCGATTAAACTGTTAAGCTTGTTTATTTTTTCTTCAATTTTTGTTTTAAGATTTGGATCTATCTTATCTTGATATTCTTTAAGTATTTTTTCTGCTTGATAAACTAAATTATTAGCTTGATTTTTTATTTCTGCCAATTTTCTTTTCATCATATCTTGAGCCGCATATTCTTCGGCTTCTTTTTTAAGTCTTTCAATTTCTTCTTTAGAAAGATTAACGGAGTTAGTAATTTTTACTGATTGAGATTTTCCAGTAGCTTTATCAACAGCAGTTACTGTTAAAATACCGTTAATATCAACATCAAAAGTAACTTCAATTTGAGGTACGCCTCTTGGTGCTGGAGGAATGCCATCTAAAATAAATCTGGCCAAGGTTTTATTGTCTTGAGCCATAGGTCTTTCACCTTGAACAACATGAATTTCTACTTGAGTTTGATTATCAGTAGCGGTAGTAAAAATTTCTTTTTTAGTTACCGGAATAGGAGTATTTTTAGGAATCATAGGATGAGCTATACCTCCTAAAGTTTCAATAGCTAAAGTCAAAGGAACAACATCGATAAGTAAGATTTCTCTTATTTCTCCTTGTAAAATACCTGCTTGAATAGCGGCACCAATAGCAACAACTTCATCTGGATTAATGTCTTTTCTTGGTTCTTTGCCAAAAAATTCTTTGACTTTTTGTTGAATAAGAGGCATTCTTGTTTGTCCTCCTACTAAAATAATTTCGTCAATTTCTTCCTTTTTTACTCCAGCTTTATCTAAAGCTTCTTTAACTTTTTCTATAGAAAGCTCAACCAAATCACGAGTTAAATCTTCAAGCTGTTTTCTTGTCAGTTTATAATAAAGATGTTTTGGTCCTGAAGGAGTAGAGGTAATAAAAGGTAAATTAATTTCTGTTTCATAAAGAGAAGAGAGTTCTTGTTTTGCTTTTTCAGCTGCTTCTTTAAGCCTTTGAAGGGCCAAAACATCTTCTCTTAAATCTACGCCTTCTTCTTTTTTAAACCATTCAATAAGAAAATCAATAATTCTGTTATCAAAATCATCTCCTCCTAAAAAAGTATCTCCACCTATCCCTTTAGTTTCAATAATATTATCACCAACTTCTAAAATAGAAACGTCAAATGTTCCTCCTCCAAAATCATAAACTAAAATTTTAGCATTTGTTTTTTTATCTAAGCCATAGGCTAAAGCAGCTGCTGTTGGCTCAGGCAAAAGTCTTCTAACATTAAAACCAGCAATTTCTCCAGCAGCTTTAGTAGCGGCTCTTTGAGAATCATCAAAATAAGCAGGACAAGTAATAACTGCTTCATCAATTTTTTCTCCTAATTTTTCTTCAACATCAAGTTTTATTTTTTGTAAAACCATCGCAGAAATCTCTTCTGGCTTATACCATCTATCACCCATTTTAACTTCAACACCACCATTACTACTTTCTCTTATTTCATAAGGCAAAATATTTTTTGCTTTTTGAACTTCTGGATCCGTATATCTTCTTCCTATAAGTCTTTTGACAGAAAAAATAGTATTTTTAGGATTAGTAATAGCTTGTCTTTTAGCTAAAATACCAACCAATCTTTCTCCGGACTTAGAAATAGCTACTACTGAAGGAGTAAGTCTTGAACCTTCTCTGTTTTCTAAAACCCTAGGAACACCAGCTTCAACAATAGCTGCCACTGAGTTGGTTGTCCCTAAATCAATACCAATAATTCTTTTCATTTTAATGAGTAATAACTTTAACTCTAGCAGGTCTTAAAAGCCGACCTTTAAGAAAATAACCCTTGCTATAAACTTCAACAATTAAGCCTTCATCTTCATGAGAACAATTTTCTTTCTGGCAAATTTCAGTTTTAACAGCTTCGTGAAAATTAGGATCAAATTTAATATTTAGGGGATTAATTTCTTCTAAACCAAATTTTTGTAAGATATCTTTGAGTTGCGAATAAATTAGAAAAAAACCTTTTTCTATTTCTTCTTCTTTATACTTACTAAAAGCAAGTTCAAAAGAATCCAAAACACTTAAAAGAGAATAAATTAAATTAGCATTAGCCATCTCTTCAGCCATTTTAGCTTTTTCTTCATATTCTGTTTGAAGCCTTAAAACATCATTTTTTGCTCTTTTAAGACTCGCTAAATACTCTTCTTTTTCTCTTTCCAATTCTTCTATTTTTTTCATAAGCTCTTGTATGGTTTCTTCTACAGGAGGCAACTTTTCTTGAACTTCATTCATTTATTTTTTCTTTTATTTTATTTAAAACCGACCATAAAGTATGATAAAAATTTCTTTTGGGGCCAAGAAAAAGATAGAATTTATTTTTGCTTTTGGCATAACCCAAAGATAAATCTTTAGTTCTTGAATTTTCTATATCTTTACCTATTTTAACACCAATTTCATTTTCAAGTCTATAAATTTCTCTTTCAATATTTTCAATAAGCATTAAAGCATCAAAAAGGGTTTCTTTTTCAAGAACTTGTGATAAAAAATGTAATCCTTTTATTTTTACACCCTTGAATTTATCGATAATAATTAATGAATTTTTAGCTAATTTTAAATATTTTTTTATGACAACTTTTAAATTTTCTTCGTTTATTTTTATTTCGGGCTTTATTTCATATTGTGTAAGATAATATCTCCATCCTTCATCAGAAGGATACCTTCCTCTAGTTTTTGAAAAAAGAAGTCCTTTTTTAGTCAATCTTCTAAAATAAAGCCTCAAAAGAGGAGCTGAAAATTTATAATTAAGCTTTTTAGCTAAATATTTCGAACCTATAGGAGAGTTTTTTAAGAGATGATATCTCACCAAAAGATAAAAAATATGTCTTTCTTTTTCATTAAGCATTTTTATTCAATAGAAATTTCTTTACCCTTATCTTTTGAAGCTTCTGGTTTTTTAGGTAAAACTATTTCTAAAACTCCATTTTCTAATCTAGCTTTAGCTTTTTCAAATTCAACTTCAAGTGGCAAAGGGATGACTCTTCTGAATGATTCTCTTCTAATCTCTCTTCGCCAATACCTTCCTTCTTCTTTTTCTTCCTTTTTTTCCTTAGCCTCACCTTCAACAACTAAATATCCTTCTTCTACTTTTATTTTCAAATCCTCTTTTTTAAAACCTGGAACTTCCATCATCACTACAATTTCATTGTCTTTTTCATAAATATCTGTTGGAAAAGAAGAAAATCTAAAAACAGGTAAGGGTAAAAATTCTTCTTTAAAGAATCTCTCGATTTCTTCAAATGGATCCCATTTTATTAGTTTAGTCATTTTTCTTTTTTATTTTTTAATTCGACCTTTTAATTCAATTTTATATTATATATTTTTTATCACCATAAAGTCAAGAGTGATAAATTAAGAATTTATTTAAATTTTTTAAAAAATTTGTTATAAAATTATTGGAATAAAATGGTCGAAATTAATTTGAATTTATAAAATGCCCTCTTTGCAAAATAAAAAGGTTCTTTTAGCTGTCGTCGTTGCTGTTTTAGTTGTTTTAGGAGGAGTCACCTATTGGTTCTTTGGAAGAAGAGGTAGTTTACCTGTACCACCAGCTCCAGCTCCAGCACCAGAACAAGCTCCAGAACAAGCACCAGAAGCTAGAGTTCAAGAATAAAATTCAAAATTAAACAAAATTATAAACTCAAAAGAAAGGGCGGGGTCAATCCCGCCTTTTCTTTTTTGATTAATTATTGTAAAATTAAATAGAAATGAAAACTATTGTTGAAGATTTGCTAAAGAATTTAAACGAAAGAGAAAAAGAGGTTATTAAAAGGAGATTTGGACTTGAAAATAGGGAAAGAGAAACCCTTGAAAGTATAGCTAAGGATTTTGGAATTACCAGAGAAAGAGTAAGACAAATTCAAAATAGGGCTTTAAATAAACTTATAAAAATTATTAATGAAAATAAAAAAATAAGCGATTTTGTTGAAAATTCAAAGGCTTTTTTGGAACCCTTAGGTTTTAGAGAAGAAAATAGGTTTTATAAAGTTTTGATTCAAGAAAAAATAGTTTTCGAAGATGAGATAAATTATTTAAAGTTTATTTTAACTTATCACCAAAAAATCTATTACCATCCAGAAGACAATGAGTTAAGAAGTTTTTATTCTAAGGAAAGGGATATAGCTCTTTTTATTAATCATATTCTTAAAAAAATCAATATTTATTTTTTGGAAAATTATGATAAAGTTTTTGAAGAAAAAGAAATTTTTGACATTATTAACAAAGAATTAAAAGCTCATTTTGAAGAAATTAAAAGAGAAGATATTTATGAAATTTTAAGAATTCTTAAATTTCTCTATAAAGATCCTTTTGGGAAATGGGGATTTGTTTCTAATTCTCTTATTGTTCCTCAATCTTTAAAAAACAAATTAATAGCCATTTTAGAAACAGAAAAAAAACCGATGCACTTTTCAGAGATTTATGAAAAACTCAAAGAAATATCTACAATCGAGGAGGAATTTCTTCATATAAACTGGAAAAAAGATTATTCTGTAGAATCAATTAAAAATGAACTTATTAAACATCCTGATTTTGTTTTGGTAGGTAGAGGTATTTATGCTCTAAAAAAATGGGGTTTTCTTGAAGGAACAAGTTTCGATATTATAAAAAGCTTTATTCTTTCGAAAAAAGAAGTAGAGCTTTCTGAGCTCTATGAATTCATAAAAAATCAAAGAATTTTAAAACCAACTACTTTAAGTATTTATCTTTATAGACTTCAAAAAGAAAAAATTATTGAAATAAAAAACGGTAAAATTATTGTACTCAAAAATGCTTGAGTATTTTTATTCTTTTTTGGATTTTTTTCTAAGTTTTTGGTGGATAATTTTGCCTTTTCTTTTAACTTATCTTTTCTTAGAAAAATATTTTTCTAACAATTTAAAAACTTTTGCGAAAAATAAGATAAAATATAAATTTTTTGAAATTGTTTTTCCTCCCAGTACTCTAAAAAAAATTCAACTCATGGATGAAGTTTTTATTTCTCTTCATAGTGCTGCTGAAGGTTTTTCATCTGCTAAACAATTTTTTACCGGTTATTTTCCTCTTTCTTATATTTTTATAATCTTTTTCCATGATAAAAATTTAAAATTCGTAGTTGGTGTTGATGAAAATAAGGAAAGGCTTCTTAAAAATTCTTTTTACAGTAAATATCCTGAAGTTAAATTCATAGAAACTCAAAATCCTTTATCAAAATTTAATTTTAATTTACCCCATCCCTTATATAATGGTCTTTTTTTTAATGTAGAAATAAATAGCCCCTTCAATGTAATTCTTCTGAAAACACATAAAGAAATAGAAAATTTACCCGAAGAAGAAAGGGTTGATCCTGCTTCTCATTTTTGGGAAATAAAAGAATCTATTTCTAACAAAGAATGGCTTTTTTTTGTAATCTATGCTCTTCCTATTTTAACCAATGATCCAGCTTTAGGTAGAAATTGGGTTAATAGTTATAAAAGTGTTATAGATTCTCTTATAGGCAAACCATCACCGCCTTCTCGCCTCCCTTTATCTTACTACATTCATGAGTTTTTTAGAAATTTAATGGTAGCACTTTTTAAAGATGTAACTTGGACACCCCTTTCCCCTCCTCCTCCACCTCCTTTCGAGTTTAACGTTGGTAAAGTTCCTTTTGAAAATAAAGATATTATTGAAAGAATCTTATATAAAATCGAAAAGCCTGGATTTTTGGTAAGTATTAAAGCTATTTATTTAGCGAAAAGTGATACTTTTGAAAAAACAAGTGCTTACATACCAAGTTTAATACTTTCGGCTTTTAAAAACTTTGCTGTTGAAAGAATTAATAACTTCTTTCTTTCACCTCTTTTCAAACTTAGAAAAAGCGAAAGGTTTTATAATCTAAAAAATTTTATTCTTACTCTCGGTAGTTTTTCTTATCTAAAATCACATGGGGATATCTTTATTAAATCTAAGGGTATTTTTAAAAATGAAGTTTCTACTGCCTTAAGTTATGTTTTAAATTCTGAAGAACTTTCTGTTATTTTTCATCATCCCTTTAAGCCTGGCCATCCTGGTTTTGAAAAAGGTGAACCTCCACCTTTTTCTTTATCTTAAAATTAAACTATGGAAAATAACTTTCTTCTTTTAGGTAAAGTTATTTATAAAGAAAGAGAAGAATATTTTGGTATTTATAAAGAAGATAGAAAAAGACATATGTATGTTATTGGTAAAACAGGAACTGGAAAAACAACTTTACTTTTAAATATGATGAAAAGAGATATTGAAAATGGTGAAGGTTTAGCATTTTTTGATCCTCATGGTGATGCTGTTTTTAAAATTTTAAGATATATACCTAAGTATCGTCTTGAAGATGTTATTTTTTTAAATCCTGGAGATTTAGATCACCCTTTCGGTTTTAATCCTTTAGAAGAGGTTGATTATTATAAAAGACATCTTGTTGTTTCTACGATTTTATCTGTTTTTAAAAAAATTTGGAAAGATGCTTGGTCAGCTAGAATGGAATATATTTTGCAAAATGCTGTTTTAACCTTATTAGAATATCCTGGAGCTACTTTACTTGATATTAACAGAATCCTTTCAGAGGACATTTTTAGAAAAAATATTGTGAAAAATCTAAAAGATCCTGTGGTAAAAGCTTTTTGGGAAAATGAATTTGAAAAATATCATCTTCAATTTAGAACCGAAGCTATTGCTCCTATTCAAAACAAAGTTGGTCAATTTATTTCTAATCCTCTTATTAGAAATATTATCGGACAATCAAAAAGCACTATTAATTTAAGAGAAATTATGGATGAAAGGAAAATTCTTTTAGTTAATCTTTCTATAGGAATGGTTGGAGAAACCAGTGCTCAGCTTTTAGGAGGACTTTTTATAAGCAACATTTTTCTTAAAGCCATGGAAAGAGTAAGTGTTCCTGAAGAAAAAAGACAAGATTTTTACCTTTATATTGATGAATTTCAAGATTTTGCTACAGAAAGTTTTGTTAATATTCTTTCAGAGTCAAGAAAGTTTGGTTTAAGTCTTGTTTTAGCTAATCAGTATCTCGATCAAGTTGATGAGAGTATTAAAAAAGCTATTTTTGGAAATATAGGTTCTTTTATTGTTTTTAGAATAGGTTATAATGATGCTAATATATTTTTTGAGGAATTTGAAAGAAGTATTTATCCTGAAAATTTTGTCAACCTTCCCAATTTTCATGCCTTTGCTAAAATAATTTATCAAGGTAAACCAGAAAAACCTTTTCTTTGCAAAACCCTTCCCTTAGAAAAAGAACCTGAAGTAAATTATGTTGATGAAATTTTAAGTTATAACCATTTAAAATATACTTTAACACGTGAGATTGTTGAAGCTAGAATTAAAAAAATTTATCTTTCTCAAAAACAAAAAGATATTGTTTTTTGCCGACTTTGTGGTATTCAGTTTAAATCGGAAACTGGTTTAGAGATTTGTTCTGATTGTCAAAAAAGAAGTTTCGTTAAGGGCATTAGTTTAAAAAAGTTAGATAAAAAAGATTTAATTGTGAAGATAAAAAAAGAAAAGAAAAATAAAGAGGTCGATTTAGATTCAATCTTAGAAAAATTAGAAAAAAATGAGGGTCAGTGATTTAGATAAAGGAGATTTTATAAAATTAGAAGACAAAACTTATGAAGTTATTGATATTAAACATACTCACGTGGGAAGAGGCTCGGCTAATCTAACATTAGTTTTAAAAAATGTTCAAACTAATCAAAGAGTTGAAAAAACATTTAAACCTGACGAAAATGTTGATTATTTAGAAGTTGAAAAAGAAAAAATTATTTTTTCTCATCAAGATAAAAGTTATTTTTATTTTAAAAAAGAAGAAAAAAATTATACTCTACCCAAAAATCTTTTTTCTTATTTAGAAAAATTTCTTAAGCCTGGACTTGAAGTAACGGGTTTTTTTGATGATGAAGATAATCTTTTATGGATAGAACTTCCTAAAATTGTTGAGTATAAAGTTGTTTCCGCACCACCTAATTTCAAAGGAGGAACAGTCCAAGGAAGTTATAAACCGGTAAAAATTGAAACAGGTTATGAAATTAAAGCTCCTTTCTTTGTAAAAGAAGGAGATATTATCAAAGTTAACACCGAAACAGGAGAATACGTAGAAAGAGTAACAAAATGAACATTGAAGAAATTAAAAATCGCCTTGACATCGTTGAGGTTGTTCAAAAATATGTCAAACTTAAGAGAGTAGGAAAATATTATTCAGGTTTATGCCCTTTTCATCATGAAACCAAACCTTCTTTTTTTGTTTCTCCTGAAAGACAAATTTTTAAATGTTTTGGTTGTGGTGAAGGAGGGAATGTTATTAATTTTTTAATGAAAATCGAAAATCTTTCTTTTAAAGAAGTTTTAGAAAAGATTAAAGAAGAATACGGTTTAGAAATCGAAACTTATCATAAAACAGAAATTTCTAAAAAAATTTTAGAAGTAAATTATGCTGCTTTAAAATTTTTTCGCACAAAACTTCAAGAATTTTCTTTTGCTAAAGAATATCTTTTAAAAAGGGGTTTAAATGAGGACTCAATAAAGTTTTTTGAAATTGGTTATTCTCCTGGTGGAACTTTAATGAGAGATTTTCTTTATGCTCAAGGATATAGCTTAGAAGAAATTAAAAAAGCTGGTCTTTTGGATGAAAACAATTTTGATCGCTTTCAAAGTAGAATTATTTTTCCCTTAAGAAATGAAAGAGGGGAGCTTATAGGTTTTACGGGGAGAATTTATCCAGAAAAAGAAAGAGCACCTAAATATTTAAATACCCCAGAAACAGAAGTTTTTAAAAAATCTGAATTTTTATACGGCCTTTTTTATGCCAAAGAATATATCGAAAGAGAAAAAAAAGCAATAGTCTTGGAAGGACAAATGGATTTTCTTTTATCTTTTCAAAATGGTCTTAAAAATACTCTTTCAGTTTCTGGTTCATCCTTAACTGAGGCTCATTTAAGAAAAATTAGAAAATATGCTTCCAATCTTGTTTTAGCTTTTGATAACGATTCTGCTGGTTTTCGGGCAGAACTTCGAGCTAATCTTTTAGCACAAAAATTAGATTTTAAGGTTTTTAAACTTATTTATCCTGAAAAAGACTTAGGAGATTTTTTTAAAAACAAAAGAAGTTTAAATGAAATTAAAGAAGTTTATTATCTTGATTTTCTATTTGAAAAATTAAAGGAAATTTACGGAAAAGAAAATAAAAAGAATTTCTTAGAAATCTTTTTACCACAAATAAAATTTTTAGATTTAGCAGAAAAAGATAAATATTTAACTCTTCTTTCTCAATATTTAGAAATACCCAAAAGTTTTCTTTCTGAAGAGCTTCAAAAAATTCAAGAAATATTCTTTCTTACTCCCGAAGAAGAAATTTCAAAACCTATCTTACCTTTTGAAAAAAATCTTTCTTTAAAAATAGTTTCTCTTCTTTATGCTTTTTCTTTAAACTTTGAAGAGGAAGAATTTTTTTCTTTTTTAGACGAAGAAATAAAAGGTTTTTATTTAAGAATGAAAGAGGGAAGGCTAAATGATGAGGAAATTGATAATTTAGAAATTAAAAAAAGATTTTTTGAAGAAACAAATATCCATCCAGAAAAAGAATTTAAAAAAACTCTTAAGGAACTAAAAAAGGTTTTCTACAAAAATAAAATTGAAAAATTAAAGGAGGAGCTTAAATTTAGCCAAAGTGAGCTTTATGATAAAATTATTGAAGAGATAAATTTTTGTTTAAAAGAACTTAAAAATCTAGAAAAAAATGCCTAAGAAAAAAAAATTAAAAATTGATAGAAGAATTGAAAATAAAATAAATTATTTGATAAAAAAAGGTAAGGAAAAGGGATTTGTGTTAGAAGATGAAATTTTAGATTTATTTCCAACTTTAGAAGATAATTTAGATCTTTTAGAATATATTCAAGAAAGATTAGAGACTGCTGGCATAGAAATTCAAAGTTCTATTGATAAATGGGAGCTTACTGAAGAAGAAATAAAAAAATATCTTTCTCAAGATAAAGAACTTATGGATGCTACACAAAAATATTTAATAGATATTTCTAAATACCCTCTTTTAACCCCGGAAGAAGAAAGAGAGTTGGCTAAAAAAGCTGCTCAAGGTGATAAGGAAGCAAGAGAAAGGCTTATTAAATCAAATTTGAGACTTGTAGTTAGTATTGCTAAGAAATATTTAGGAAAAAGCAGGGGTCTTACTTTTTTAGATCTTATTCAAGAAGGTAATATTGGTTTAGCTAAAGCGGTAGATAAATTTGATTGGCGAAGAGGTTTAAAGTTTTCTACTTATGCAACTCATTGGATTCGTCAAGCTATCACTCGAGCTCTTTCCGATCAAGCTCGAACTATAAGGCTTCCTGTTCATATTATCGAAACTTTTTATAAACTAAACAAAGTAAAAAAAAGATTAAGCTCAATTTTAAATCGTGAACCTACTCCTGAAGAATTAGCTTCAGAAATTGGCCTTCCTACAAGTAGGGTTCAAAAACTTCTTAAATATCTTCATGATACTATTTCTTTAGAAACACCTGTTGGTGAAGAAGGTGATGCTCTTTTAAAAGAGCTTCTTCCTGATGTGACTACTATTTCACCAGAAAAAACAGCTGGACTTGTAGTTTTAAGGGAACAACTTAAAAGAGCTATACAAGATCTAAATCCTAAAGAAAGAAAAATTATTAGTTTAAGGTATGGTTTAGAAGATGGAGTTGAACATACACTTGAAGAGATAGGAAAAATGTTTGGAATTACTAGAGAAAGAGTAAGACAGATAGAAATTAGGGCTTTAGAAAAACTTAAAAATCATCCCTTAATCACAAAAATTAAAGAGGAAGGAGTCTAATGTACTACAGAAAATATAGACCCAAAAACTTTAAGGAAGTTATTGGGCAAGAAATTATTGTTAGAATATTAAAAAATATGGTGAAAAAAGGAGAAATTTTACATGGCTATCTTTTTGCTGGAGAAAGAGGAACAGGAAAAACAACTTTAGCAAGAATTTTTGCAAAAGCTATAAATTGTTTAAACCCTCAAGATGGTGAAGCTTGTGAAAACTGTAAAATTTGTAAACTTTGGAATGAGGGGAAATTTTTAGACTTAATTGAAATCGATGCTGCTTCTCATCGAAAGATAGATGATGTGAGAAATCTTCAAGAACATATAGGTTTCAAACCTCTTCAAGGAAAATATAAAGTTTTTATAATTGATGAAGCCCATATGCTTACTGAAGAAGCTTTTAATGCTCTTTTAAAAACCTTAGAAGAGCCACCAAAACATGTTGTTTTTATTTTAGCTACTACTGAACCAAATAAAATTCCGCCAACAATTTTATCTAGACTTCAAAGACTTGATTTTAAAAGAATCTCCTTACCTCAAATTGTAGAAAAACTTAAAAAAATTCTAGAAAATGAAAAAATTAACTATGAAGAGTCTGCTCTTTACTTAATTGCTGAAGAATCAGAGGGCTCTTTAAGGGATGCGGAAACTCTTTTAGAAAAAATTGCTATTAGTTTAGATTCTAAGGGTAGCGTTACCCAAGATTATGTCGCAGAATTTTTAGGACAAATTAGCACAAAAAAGCTTTTAGATTTTTTAAATTATCTTGTTGAAAAAAAAACAGAAAATGCTTTAAGTTTTTTACATGAGATTTATAAAAATGGTTATGAACTTAGCTCTTTTTTAAGATCTCTTATTAAATTAGTTAAAGAAATAATTTTTATAAAAGTCCATAAAGATTTTGCTAAACATTTAATAAGCGAAAAACCAAAAGAAATTGTCGAATTAATGGAAAGCATCTCTCAAAAAACAGATTTAGAAAACTTTAAAAAACTTCTTAAAATTTTATTTGAAGCTGATTCACTTTTAAGAAAAGAACCGCCTCATCCTCTTTTGCCTTTAGAAATAGCTGTTATTGAGTTTACTACTCTTAAGTAAATCCGTTATGTTATAATTTAATTAAGACTTTAAATAAAAATTGGGGGGTGGTGTAATGGTAGCACAAGGGACTTTGGATCCCTTGGTCCTGGTTCGAATCCAGGCCCCCCAGCTAAAAAAGTTTTTTATTTTCACCAAAAATTATTTTTTTAACTAAACTGTCCGCTCTTTTATTTTTTTCTCTTGGTATTAATCTAATTTCTATTTCTCCAAAATCAAATTTAAGATTCCAAAATTTCATAAAAAGTTTTTGTAAATTTTCTTCCAAAATTTTATATTCTCCTCTAAGTTGTTTACCTACAACTTCACTATCTAAATTAATAATTACTTTTGTCTTCTTACTTCTTTCTTTTCCTAAAAGCTGTTTTAATTTTACCAAAGCAAAAATAACGGCTAAATATTCTGCTTCATTATTTGTTTTTTCACCAATCTCCTTAGCATACTCTTTAATTTTACCGTTTATATAAATAACAAAAGCTGCTGCAGCTTTACCAGGATTTCCTTTAGCACCCCCATCTGTAAAAACAATTATTTCATTCATTTTCAAAAATAGGTAGGGTTTCTTTTGCTAAATATTCTAACATAGCTCCTCCACCAGTACTTATATTTTTAAATTTTTTCAAAAGCTTCTTTTTTTCTAAAAAAGCAAGAGTATCCCCTCCACCAACTAAAATAAACTTTTCTTTAAAACTTATTAAAAATTTAATTAACTTAAAAGTTCCGCTTTCAAATCTTTTATCTTCAACAAAACCCAAGGGTCCATTCCAAATTATAGTTTTTGCCCTTTTTATTTCATCAAAAAATATTTTTAAACTTTCTTCACCTATATCATAAATTCTATCTTCCTTTTTAATTTCTCCTAAAAATCTATGAATAACTTTATTTTTATTTAAAACATAAAAATCGAAAGGGGTTAAAATATTAGGAGAATATATTCTTTTTACTCTATCTAAAATCTCTTCTTCAAAAAGTGAATTTCCTATTTCAAAACCTTTTGCTTTAAGATAAGTGTTAGCCAGTCCTCCGCCTAAAATTATTAAAACATTCTTTTTTAAAAATTTTTCAATTAAAGGGAGTTTAGTTGAAATTTTAGCACCACCTAATATTAATACTCCAGATTTTTTTAATCTTTTGATGGTTTTGTTTAAGAGTTCTATTTCCTTTTGAAAGTTAATTCCGTAATAAGTTGGTAAAATTTTCGGCAAAAGATAAACTGAAGTATGCTTTCTATGAGAGACAGAAAAGGCTTCATTTACAAAAACTTCACCAAGCTCTGATAACTTTTTAGCAAAATTTAAATCACCTTCTTTTTCTCCTTTAAAAAGCCTAATATTTTCTAAAAGACTAATTTTTTCTTTTGGTTCATAATTTAAATTTTTAAGAAAACCTATTTTTATTTTTAGAATTTTTTCAATAGAAGGTAGAATTTTTTTAAATGAGCCGTTTTCTCCGAGGTGACTTATTAAAATAACTCTTTTTGCTGGTTTTAAAAATTTCAAAGTTTCTTTAACTGATAATATTCTTGTTTTGTCTAAAATTTTTCCTTGATAAAAATCTACATTAAAATCAACTCTTAACAAAACCTTTTTATCTATTATTTTATCTTTATTAAATCTTAAAAGTTCGGACTTATAAAGTTTAATCATAAAATAAATTTTAAATTAAATTAGTTAAAATATAAGATTAAAATAGTGGTTTTCAATTTAAAATGTTAAATTTTAAAGGAATTATTGATACCACTTTAAGAGAAGGACAACAATCTCCTCTTCTTTTTGATAGCTTTAAATATTTCTTTACTCTTGAAGAAAAGAAACAAATTTTAAGAGGACTATTGAAACTTGGTATAGAAATGATAGAATTTTTCTCTCTTATTGTAAGCCAAAAAGAACCTAATGATTTCATAAAAATTAAAAAGTATCTAAGCTCCATTTCAAAGAAGAAGATTGTGTTTCTTTCTCATTGTCGCTGTCGCGAAGAAGATATTAAACTTTCTCTTTCATTTGGCTTTAATGGTTTAAATCTTTATATGGGTTTTTCAGATCATGCTCAAAAAGTTTATGGGAAAAATATAAAAGAGCTTATTCTTCAAGCTGAAAAATTAGTTTCAGATATTAGAAAAAAATATCCCAAAATTTATTTAAGGTTTAGTGCTGAAGATGCTTTTCGAACGCCCGTAGAAAATATTTATCTGTTTATGATAAAGTTTATAAATATGTTGACACCCTTGGTTTGCCTGATACTACAGGAATGGCTGTACCAGAAATAGTAAGAGAAAGATTAAAAAAATTAAGAAAGAGATATCCTAAAGTAAATTTTGAATGTCACTTTCACAATGATCGAGGTTTTGCTTTGATTAACACCTTAGAAGCGATTAAAAGCGGTTGTTAGTTTGCTGACGCTTCTATTTTAGGTTTAGGAGAAAGATCTGGAATTGCTTTTCTTACGGGTTTAGTTTTTAATCTTTATCATTTTAATAAAGATTTAATTAAAGGTTACAAAATAAATTTTTGCTATCCTTTAAATGTTTTAGTGGCTAGTTTTTTAAAAATTCAAGTTCCATTTACTAAACCGGTTTCTTTAACTAATCGAACACATATAGCAGGAGTTCATCATTGTGCAATTTTAAAAGAAAAATTTCTTACGAAGAACAAGAATTAGAAAAATTTGGTGTTAATAAAACACAGCTTCTTTTAGGACCGCTTTCTGGTTGGCATTCAATTTATTATTATTTAAAAGAAATTGAGGGATATATAATTTCTGAAGAGTAAGCAAAGCTTATTACTCGAGAATTCAAAAAAAGAGTTAAAGATTTTAAAAAACTAAAACCTCATGAGATTTTAAAAAACCTTTGTGCTAAATATTCCCTACCTAAAGTGAATATTCCGCGACATGAAAATAAAAGAAGGATAGAAAATTTTTTAATTACCTTTTATTCACTTTCTCTTACTCGGTATTGAACTGCTTCACTTAAAGAATCAATATCAATTTTTTCTTTACCTTCCCAATCCGCAATTGTTCTTGAAAGTTTTAAAATTTTATGTATTCCTCTTAAAGATAGGTTATATCTTTCAATAATCTTTTTTAAAAATTCTTCTTCTTTAAATCCTAAAGGAATATATTCTTTTATTTTATGGTGAGGAATTTCGCTATTATATTTAAAATTTTCATTTCTATATCTAAATTCAATTCTTTCTTTTACTTCTAAAATTTTTTCTTTTATTTTTTTAAAATCAAAATTCTTTTCCTGAAAAACTTCTTCGCTTTCTAAACGCGGTACATTTAAATTAATATCTATTCTGTCAAGAAGAGGACCTGAAATTTTCTTTTGATATCTTCTAATTTCAGAAAGAGTACACTTACATTCTACTTTTTCATCGCCGTAAAATCCGCATGGACAAGGATTATAAGCGCCGACGAATAAAAATTTTGCTGGATATTTAACGCTTCTTTTTGCACGAGCTACAGTTATTTCTCCTGTTTCCAAGGGTTCTCTTATTCCTTCTAAAACATCTCTTCTAAATTCTGGAAGTTCATCAAAAAATAAAACCCCTCGATGGGCTAAAGTAACTTCTCCTGGTTTAGCATCTTTTCCTCCACCTAAAATTGAAGAAACAGAACTTGTATGATGGGGTGCTCTAAAAGGAGGAATTTTCATAAGAGAATCTTCTAAAAGTCCTAATGAGCTATAAATACTGGAAATTTCTAAGCTTTCTTCATAATTAAGAGACGGTAAAAAGTAAACTAGAGATTTAGCAATTAAACTTTTTCCTGTTCCCGGTGGTCCGTAGAGTAAAAGATTATGCCTTCCTAGGGAAGCAATAACTATTCCTCTAAGTAGGTAATCGCTTATAATTGGTAAGGGAAAATTATAGTCTTCTTTTAAATTTATTTCTTCATAAGGCAAGGGGTTAAAATCTTTTTCATTTTCTAAATAAGCTATAACTTCTTCTAAATTTTTAAAAGCATAAACTTTAATTTCTTTAAAAAAGTTAGCTTCATTTTTATTATCATAGGGAATAATAAGTTTTTTAAAGCCTTTTTTTATTGAAAACAAAGCGATAGGTAAAATACCCCTTACCTTTCTTAAACTTCCATCAAGTCCTAATTCTCCAACAAAAATTGCATCTTGAGGTAAATTTTTTATTTGTCCAGTGAGAAAAAGAAAGGCTAAAGCAATAGGTAAATCAAGAAGCGTGCCCTCTTTTTTAATATCTGCTGGAGCTAAATTGACGACGATTTTTTTAAAAAATTTACTAGGAGGCTTAGCACCTATTTTTTTAAGAGCGATATTAATTCTTTCTTTAGCTTCGTTAATAGCAGAATCAGGAAGTCCAACAATTTGAAAACTTGAAAGTCCGGAAGAAAAACCTATTTCAATATCAATAATTTCTGGAAAAATGCCAGATAAAGTAGCACCCTTTACTTTAACTATCATTCTTCACTTTTAACCTTACTTAAAATTTTTTGCCAAATCTCTTTAGCTTTATCTTTATTTTCTTTCAAATATTCCCGTGCGGATTGATAACTTCCTCCTAATTTTTCTCTTTCAAAATAAAAGGAGTTTCCTTCTTTAGTGATAACTCCATATTTAAAACCTAAATTTATAAGATCTGCTTCGTAAGAAATTCCTTCATTATAATAAATTTCTATTTCTGCTGATTTGAATGGTGGAGCTACTTTATTTTTAACTATTCTGGCTTTTATTTTAACTCCTATTACTTCATCACCTTTTTCTATTTGGCCAACTTTTTTAAGTTCGATTCTTACCGAAGCATAAAACTTTAAAGCTTTACCTCCGGTTGTAGTTTCTTGACCTGGAATCATACCTCCAATCATGGCTCTGGTTTGATTAATAAAAATTAAAACAGTTCTTGTTTTAGAAACAATTCCTGTTAATTTTCTTAAAGCTTGGGACATAAGTCTTGCTTGAAGACCAATATATTGATCACCTATTTCACCTTCAAGTTCTGCTTTTGGTACTAAAGCAGCAACAGAATCAACGATAATTACATCAAAAAGCTCTGATTTAACTAATTTTTCAACAATATTAAGAGCATCTTCTCCACTATCAGGTTGTGATAAAACCAATTTTTCTACATTAACCCCTATTCTTTTTGCATATTCTGGATCTAAAGCATGTTCAGTATCAATAAAAGCAACATTTCCTCCTTCTTTTTGTGCTTGAGCAGCTACTGAAAGAGCTATAGTTGTTTTTCCAGAAGATTCAGGTCCATAAATTTCTATAATTCTTCCTCTTGGAAGTCCTCCTATTCCTAAGGCTAAATCAAGAGAGGGAGAACCCGTAGAAATAACATCAACATCAACCTTAGGTGTTTCTTCTAAGGTCATAACACTTCCTTCGCCAAATTCTCTTTTTAATTCTTCTAAAAGTTTTTTTATTTCACTTTTTTCTTCTTTTGATTTTTTCATTTTTTTATATAAAAAACTTTTATCTCTGTTTCTCTTTCTTGACCCCAAAATTTTACTCCTTTTATTATAAACTTATTTATTCCTTCTTTCAAATAAAAATCTTTCTCAAAATAATTTTTACTTTTTTTGGGTATAAAAACGCCGTTTATATAAACATCGGCTCGTGGATCAATAAATCCTTTAATTTTTATGCTTGGTGAAAAGGTTTTGTAATTTTCAGGAGGAAAAATAATATTAATTTTTGGTGGTAAAACAAGATCAAGATAAAGATAGGAGTTATAAAGAAAAAGAGCTAAAAGAATATAAATTATCATCTTTAAATTAAATTTTATTGTAAAATTTAAATTATAAGCGGCGGTAGTTCAGCGGTAGAACGCCGGCTTGCCATGCCGGAGGTCGCGGGTTCAAATCCCGTCCGCCGCTCTTTTAAGGGGCGGGTAGCTCAGTGGCAGAGCGTCTCGCTTACAACGAGAAGGTCAGAGGTTCGATTCCTCTCCCGCCCACAAAAAGCGGGGTGTAGCGCAACGGTTAGCGCGCTGGCATGGGGTGCCAGAGGTTGCGGGTTCGAATCCCGCCACCCCGAAAAAAATATGATAAACGAAAAAAAGCCTTTCAAAAGAGAAAGAATAGAAAGAAGAGAAGAATGGTTTGAAAAATTGAAAGCTCGTTTAAGAGAAGCTTTTGAAAAAGTTTTTAAAGAAATTGAAAATGCTCTATTTTCCCCAACCCCTACTAATCCAACTAGAAGGAGATTGGTTTGGGGATTAGCGGCTTTATTCCTTTTAAGTGCTTACCGAGTTTTAATAACCTTTTTCTTAATGTATAATGAAAATTTTCGCTGACTTACATCTTCA
>DAINRM010000008.1:0-19457 GCA_036741875.1 Patescibacteria group bacterium
TTTCTTCAACTTTATCCCAATTAATAACATTCCACCAATTTTGAACATATTCATTTCTTCTATTTTGATATTTAAGATAATAGGCATGTTCCCAAACATCAAGGCCCATAATTGGGATATCACCATTCATTAGTGGACTGTCTTGATTAGACAAAGAATAAACTTTTAGTTTTTTATCTGGGGTAATCACAAGCCAAGCCCAACCAGAACCAAAATGTTTAATAGCTGTTTCAGAAAATAATTTTTTAAATTCTTCAAAACTGCCAAAGTTTTTTTCAATCTCTTCTTTTAACCTTCCTTTTGGTTCTCCTCCTCCATTTGGTTTCATTATTTCCCAGAAAAGTGAGTGGTTATAATGTCCTCCACCATTATTTCTTACTGTCGTTCTTATTTCTTCAGGAAGCTCGTTTAAATTTTTCAAAATTTCTTCAAGTTCTAAATTATGAAATTCTGGATATTTTTCTAAAGCAGAGTTTAAATTATTAATATAACCTTGATGATGTTTAGTATGATGAATCTCCATTGTCATTTTATCAATATAAGGCTCTAAGGCTTCATAAGGATATGGAAGTAGAGGTAAAGAATAGGGGTATTTCATTTTCAAATTTATATTAATTTATGACCTTAATTTTTCAATATAAAATTTTAATTCTTCAAATAAATTTTTTAAATGTTCTCTATAATTTTCTTTCTCTTTTTCAAAATTTTGTACATCAGAAAAATAAACTGCATTTTTAAGTGGTATCATCATAAACTCAATTAAAACAAGCCTTAAGCTTTCAACCATTCTTGCACCTCCTAATTTACCAACGGAAACACCGCAAATGCCCACAGGTTTATAATTAAATTCTTCATAAAATTCATCAAGAAAAAGTTTTAATTCTCCAGGAAAAGAATGATTATATTCTGGAGCAACAATTATAAGGCCATCCACACTATTTAAAATTTCTGACATTTTCTTTCTTTTTTCGTCATCCATACCACCTGTCCATGGTTTATCAAGCCAATCTTTAATCTTTATATATTCAACTTCAAAACCAAAATTTTTTGCAGATTCAAAAACAAATTCAGCAACTTTTATTGAATTCGCTCCTTCTCTTCCTGTTCCTAAGATTAAAGCTATTCTCATAGTTTTTAAAATTATAAATCAAAATTAAAAAAATAATATAAAATTTGGTAAAAATTATAAACCTAAAGAATGTTTTTATATTAAGCCTTCTTTTTTAAGTTCTTCGATAATTTCTTGAGGTATAGGATTTGATTTTGGACTTATACCTGGATATCTCCATGCAGAAATTATTTTTATTAAATCTTTATCTTTTTGAATCATCAGCCAAATTTCTTGTTTCCAAGTTTTTCTTTTGCTATCTTTTTTTATTTTAGCAGGTTGCATCAAAGCTATAGTATTGGGTGCTATTCCTTCTTCGATGCGATATGGTTTAAGAAGCACTCTTTTAAGTCTTTGTTTAGAAAGATTATAAAATTTAATTTTTTTCTCAGAATGTTTAGTCCAATGAAGTTTCATTTAGGTTTTAGCCTTTGTGCCGCGGGAGGGAATCGAACCCCCGACGCGTGGCTCTTCAGGCCACCGCTCTACCACTGAGCTACCGCGGCTTATATTTTAATTATAACAAATTTCAAATCATCTTTACCTCTTCTTTTTTCTTTTCTCTTAGTTTTTTCATGTTTTCTTGATGTTCAGGGGTATTAAGTAAACCACATTTTTTATATTTCTTTCCTGAACCACACGGACAGGGATCGTTTCTACCAATTTTAGGAGTTTCTTTTTTAATTTCGATATTCATAAATATTTGAAAGAAGTAATTAATTAAAGCTTGATGGAAATTTAAAAAAGCTTTATAAGCTTCTTCTTTAAATACTACTAAGGGGTCTTTTTGGCCATAAGCTTGAAATTGTGAAGATTCTTGCAAATGTTCAAGAAAGTGAAGGTGTTCTATCCAGAGAAAATCGTAAATTCTTAAAAGTATTTGTTTAACCATTTCATAGAAGTTTTCTTCTGCTTCTTCTTTAAGGAAATTTAATTTTTCAAAGAATCTTTTTTTAATTTCTTCTTTATCGCTCGTTTTAAAAACAAAATTTAAAACATCATCAGAAGCGTTATTTAAAAGCTTTTCAAAATTATCTAAAACAAAATTTTCAAAATCTATTAATCCTAAAAGAACCTGTTTTCTTTCATTATAAATTTTTTCTCTTTGGGCATTGATAACTGTGTCATATTCAAGTAATCTTTTTCTAATATCAAGATTGTGTCCCTCTATCTTTTTTTGAACCTCCTCTATAGTTTTAGAAGCTAGTTCTCTAAATTTCAAAAGAAGAGGATGATCAAAATCAACTTCTTCAAAAAACTCCTTATCTTTATCAATACCTAGTTTTTCTAAAAGACTTATAAATTCATCACTACCAAACATTCTCAGAAGATCATCTTCTAAAGATACAAAAAATTGAGTTTCTCCAGGATCACCTTGTCTTCCTGATCGACCACGAAGCTGATTGTCTATTCTTCTAGCTTCATGTCTTTCTGTACCTATGACAAAAAGTCCACCTAATTTTTTAACCTTTTCATACTCTTCAGGATCTTGAGGATTGCCTCCAAGTAAGATATCTACCCCTCTTCCAGCCATATTAGTTGCTACTGTAACTGCTTTTAACTTACCTGCTTGAGCAATAATAGCTCCTTCTTCTTCGTGATTTTTAGCGTTTAAAACTTTATGAGGAATACCAGCTTCGGTAAGCATTTTTGAAAGTTTTTCATTGTTTTCAATAGAAGTAGTACCTACAAGAACAGGTCTTCCGATTTCATAAAGCTCTTTAATTTTATTAACTACTGCTTTCCATTTTGCTTTTTGAGTGATAAAAATTTTATCAGGGTGATCAATTCTAATACATGGTTTGTTTGGAGGTATTCTCACAACTTCCAAATTGTAAACTTGTTTAAACTCTTCTCTTGAAGTCCAAGCGGTACCTGTCATACCAGCTATTTTTTTATATTTCTTAAAAAAGTTTTGAATAGTGATCGTAGCTTGAGTTCTCATTTCTGGCCTTACTGGTACTCCTTCTTTAGCCTCAATAGCTTGATGAAGACCTCCTGACCATCTTCTTCCATACATAAGTCTTCCAGTAAATTCATCCACAATAATTACCTCATAGTCTTTAACAATATAATCTTTATCTCGGTGGTAAAGATAGTTAGCAATCAAAGCTTGTTCAATGTGGTGAGCTGCTCTTAAATCAATTACCTCATAAGGATTGTAACCTAAAAATTTTTGTATTTTATTTAAGCCTTCTTCAGTAAGAAAAACTTTTCTTGTTTTTTCTTCTAAAGTAAAATCTATATCCTTCTGTAGAGATTTAGCCAACTTATCGTAAAAATAATAAAGACTCACATCCTCGATTTGATAAGCTCCTATAAGAAGCGGTGTTTTTGCTTCATCAATTAAAATGCTATCAACCTCATCGATAATAGCATAATTAAGATCTTTGACTTGAACAATATGATCAGGATGAATAGCCAAATTGTCTCTTAAATAGTCAAAACCAAATTCGCTATTAGTACCATAAACAATATCGGCTAAATAAGCCTCTTTTCTAGAAATAGGTTTTAAATATTGATGAAAAACTTTAAAAGTTCCTAAAACATCTCTTTTTTTATCTTCTTCTGAAGGAACAAAAGTTGGATCGTAAACAAAGCTTCTATTTTCACTAACAATACAAGCAACATTAAGACCTAAAAAATGATAAATCTGCCCCATCCAAACAGTATCTCTTTGAGCTAAATAATCATTAACGGTAACAATATGAACACCTTGACCTGTTAAAGCATTAAGGTAAGCAGGCAAAGTAGCGGTAATAGTTTTACCCTCACCTGTCATCATTTCTATCACCATTCCTTTGTGAAGACCAATACCGCCCAAGAGCTGAACATCAAAATGTCTTTGGCCTAAGGTTCTTTTAGCTGCTTCTCTTACGGCAGCAAAAGCTTCGGGTAAGATTTTATCTAAACTTTCACCATTTTTTATTCTTTCTTTAAATTCAAAGGTTTTGTTTTTCAAATCATCATGAGAAAGCTTTTCAAAGTCTTTTTCCAACAAGTTAATTTTTTCTACAATAGGTTTCCATTCATCAATATAGTCTCTGAAAAGAAAAGAGAAAATCTTTTTAATCATTATTAGGCTTCGATTTTTTCAATTTTAACAATCCACATTTCTTTTTTATAACCCTTCTTTTTTCTATATCTTGTTTTAGCTTTATATTTCCAAACAAGAATTTTTACTTTTTTCTTTTTTATTAATGTGCCTTCTATTTTTACTTTTTTAATTTCGTCTTTGTTTAAAAAAATTTTTTCTCCATCAGAAAAAAACAAAACATCTTCAAATTGAACTTTATCGCCTTCTTCTTTATTTAAATTTTTAATTTTCTCAATGGTTATCTGACTTCCTTCTTTTATTAAATATTGCTTACCTCCTGTTTGAATAATAGCTATCTTCATTTTTAGTAAAAATTAAAAAAATAGACCTTTAAAGCTATGATAAGGTGAAAAAAAATAAAGACATAAATTATTTTACCAAAAAATTCTTTATTTAAAAAGAGAAGAAATAAATTTAAAAATTGAAGAAAATAAAGAAAAAGAATAAAAAAATATAAGCGAGATGTTGGTAAAATAAGTTCGTCTGATTTACTTTTAAAGATAACAAGATAAGTTTCTCCTTGAAAAAAAATAAAGATCCAAATCAAAAGAGGTAGAAAAAAATAAACGATAAAAATAAAATTTCTAAAAAGTTTCATCCTCTTCTAGCTAAAATAATTAATTCTTCTGCCAATTTTTTAGCTGAGCCTGGTTTATAAAATTTTAGGGCGGATTCTTTCATTTTTTCTTTAATTTCTTCTTTTGTTAATATTTCTTTAATGTAAAACAAAAGTAGGTGGGGGTTAGCATTTTTTTCCTCTAAAAAATAAGCAGCTCCTGTTTTTGAATAAATAAAAGCGTTTTCTTTTTGATGCTCGCCAACAACTTCTTCTGAAATAGGAATTAAAATGCTAGGTTTTCCTAAAGCAGAGATTTCAAAAATTGTTCCCGAACCAGCTCTAGAAATGATAAGATCAGAGATTTTCATAAGAATAAGCAAATCTTCATTTTTCAAAAATGGAAAGGCTTTATAATTTTTTTCTCTCAAAGGAAGAGACATTCTTATTTTTCCTAAAGCAAAACTGTATGTTTCTTGAAAGAATTTTTTTCCTGTAAGATGGACTACTTGAGAAAATTTTAAAAGCTCTGGAAGGCATTCAATTATAAGATCATTTAAAAATTGAGAACCCTGAGATCCTCCCAAAATCAAAATAATATACTCATTTGGGTTTAAATCAAATCTTTGATAATCTTCTTGAGAAATGGGTGTATAAATTATTCTTTCATCAATAGGCTGACCTACAATTAAAGTTTCTTTATTTTTAAAAAATCTTTTAGCAGACTCAAAAGCCAAAGCAACCTTGTTAGCAAATTTAGAAGAAACCATATTTGTCCAACCAGGGATACTATCTGAATCATGTATTAAAATAGGTATCCCAAAAAGCCAAGAAACAAAAATAGGAGGAAAGGCGCTTGTTCCTCCCTTAGAAAATAAAACATCGGGCATAATTTTAAAGAGATAAATAAAACTTAAAAAGAAAGCTAAGGGCATTTTAATAAAAATGTCTATGAAGTTTTCAACAGAAAAATATCTTCTAATTTTAAAACTTGGTAAAAGATAGATTTTAACGCCCTCTTCTTCAAAAGTTTTTTTATCTAACGGTTCTACTCCTACATAAAAATACTTTAAATTTAAATTTCTTTCTTGAGCTATTTTTTTAAGTTCTCTCAATGTAAAAAGTAAAGGGTAAAAATGTCCCCCCGTAGAACCACCTGTAAAACATATTCTAATTTCTTCCATTTTTTAAAATTATAAACTCTTTTTTTGTATAATTAAATTAAACTTCATGAGTATTAAAACTAAGAATTTATTTTTTATATTGGCGGATTTTTTGACTTTTTATTCTTCTTTATTTTTAGCTCTTTTAATAAGACATTCGGTTCACTTTAATTTAGAAATTTTTAAAATTCATATCTTTCCTTTTTTAATTATTTTTCTTTTATGGTTTCTTATTTTCTATATTTTTGATCTCTATGATTTCAAAAAAATAAGTTTTTTAAAAGAGTATTCAGAAAACTATTTTTGGGCTCTTTTTATTTCTCTTTTTGCTACTATTTTAATTTTTTATTTAATTCCTCTTTTTAAAATCTCACCTAAAACTCTTCTTTTAATTTTTATTATCATTTTCATTCCTTTAAACTTAGAAATAAGAAATTTAATTTTAGAAAAAATTTCTTCAAAAACATCTAAAACTCTTATTCTTATAGGAAATACAAAAGAAGTTGATGAGATTGAAAATTATTTAAATTTTCACAAATCATTAGGTTTTAAAAAAATAATCAAATATAAAAGAATAGGAGAATTGGTTGAAAATGATTTTGATTATTTAGTTATTTCAGATTCTATTTTGAAAAATGTTGAAATGCCACAGAGTCTTATTAATAAATTTTTAGAAGGAAAATATATTTTCAGCTCCTCTGTTTTTATAGAAAATTTTTTAAATAAAGTTTCCTTAGAAAATTTAACTGAAGAATGGTTTTTAAAAAATGTTTTAAATAAAGATGAACTCTATGAAATAATTAAAAGAATTTTAGATATTATCATCGCCACTTTTTCACTAATTTTAAGCTTACCACTTTGGCCTTTTATTATTTTAGGAATAAAAATCTCCTCGCCGGGGCCTATATTTTTTAAAGATTTAAGAGTTGGTAAAGGAGAAAAAACATTTTATCTTTATAAATTTAGAACTATGCACTCTGCCGATTATAAAAATCCAGAAAATGAAAATGTTTTTGGAGTAAAAGAAGGTGATAAAAGAATTTTTTGGTTCGGCAAAATTTTAAGAAAGTTACATTTAGATGAACTTCCTCAAGCTTTTAATGTTCTTAAAGGCGAGATAAGTATTGTTGGACCAAGACCTGATTCAAAACCTTATTATGATTTTCTTAAAAATAAAATTTATTTTTACAGACTAAGAACTTTAATTAAACCAGGAATTACTGGTTGGGCTCAAATAAATGGAAAAACTGGAGATTCATTAGAAGAAGCAAAAGAAAGATTAGAATATGATTTGTATTATTTTAAAAACAGAAACCTTATTTTAGATTTACTAATAATTTTAAGAACATTAAAAATTGTTTTAACCTTTTGGGGAAAATAAATTTTCAAAAAAACCTTTTTCACCTAAAAAAGCATCTAAAGAGCTAAATTGATATTTAAAACCGTATTTTTCTATTTTTGAACCATCACAAAAAATAGGAAAGGTATAAGAATTTTCTGAACCTGGAGCTGTTGGAATTTTACCTAAAGAAAAATGCCATAAAAAGAAAAACAAAATTTTAAGAATTTTGTAAGGAATTTTGATAATTTTTTTCTTTGTTATTTGTGCAATTTCTTTAAAATAGAGAAAATTTGGTGGAGCAATATTAAAAATTTCAAATTTTTGTGGAAAATCTTTTTCTAAAACAAACAAGAAAGCAGAAACAACATCATCCTCATGAACATATTGTCTTAAAGAATTTTCTGAAGATAAAAAAATAAACGGTGTTAACTCTTTCATAAATTTAAGTAAACCACTTTTTTTAAAATATTTTTGAGCAAAAGGCCCGGTAACAGTAGCTAATCTTAAAATAATTACTTCTTTATCACGATTTTCTTCATAAAATTTTTTAGCTCTTTTTTCCATCTCGATTTTTTCTTTTCCATAAAGATAAACTTTCTCTCTAAGTTCATCATCTTCTTTAAAGGGCATCTTTTCATTATTTTCCTTATTAGCACCGTAAACAGCAATTGAGCTAGTAACGATTATTTTTTTAACATCATTTTTTGAGCAGAAATTTAAAACTTTTTCAAAACCAAAACTATTTTCATAGAGATGTTTTTGAAGATTAAAAAATGATCTTCTAATCCAAAAAGCTAAATGAATAACCACATCTATTTTTTCTTTTATTTCTTCTTCCCAACCTTCTACCAAATTTTTTTTAATAAAAATTATCTTACCTCCCGGTTGCCATAAAATTTTTGGTGCTTTTACATCAAGAGTATAAATTTTTTCAATATTTTCCTTTAAAGATAAAAAATAAGTAAGCATGGAACCAATATAACCACTAGCACCTGTGACTAAAATTTTCATTTTTATTTTTTAAAACTACTTATAAGACCTAAACTAAAATTTATAGCTATTTGACTTGAGGCACCTAAACTAAAAAAGGGTAGCGCTACACCAGTAGGCACAAAAATTCCCAAATTAGAAATAATATGCAAAAAGGTTTGTATTGTTAGCCAAGTAAAAACACCTAAAGAAAAAGCTGTTTTTTCTATATTAGGATTTTCAAAACCTAAACGTAAGATTCTTAAAAAAAGAAGAGAAAAAAGAAAAATAAGCAAAAAGGAACCTACAAAGCCCGTTTCTTCAGCATAAATGGAAAAAATAGAATCAGTAAGCATTTGAGGAATGATAATTATTTTCATTTGTGATTTACCTAAACCTTTACCCCAAAAACCTCCTGAAGAAATAGCCAAGGTTGTTTGCTTAAGTTGATAAGTTCTTTCTTCATAAAACTTACCTTTAGTAAAAAAAGAAAGAATTCTTTCTTGTCTATATTCCCAAAAATTTATTCCTACAACAAAAAGAAAAATTGATAAGAGAGTAAAAATAGAAAAAAGTTTAAGATGTTCTTTAAAAGATTTAAAAAAAATCAAAGAAGAGGAAATTAGAGAAGAAGCTAAAATAAAGGTATTACTCAAAGCTGGTTCTAAAAAGATGGGTAAAATTACAAAAATTAAAAAGGAAACAAGAATAAAGATTCTTGTTCGGAAAGAACTAAATAAATTGCTTGACATTAAAAAAATCAATGTTAAAAGAGATAAAGGTTTAATAATTTCAGCAGGTTGAAAAGAAAATAATCTCAAATTTATCCATCTTTTTGCTTGACCTGATTCTAAAGAAAAAGAAGGAACAAAAACTAAAAAAAGAAAAACATAAAAAATCAAAAAAAGAATAAAAATGATAAACCTAATTTTATTCCAAAAATTCCCTAAGAAAATTCCCAAGAAGAAAAAAATAAAACCAAGAATAAAATTTTTAATTAAAAAATCATAAAAATAAGTATAAGAATTTCCAGTTTTAATAAAAGAAAAATAAAGTGAAGTACTATAAAAATTAACAAGTCCTAAAATACTTAAAATTAAAATGATATAGAAAATTTGCTTATCAAAAACAAAATTTTTTATTTTCATTAAAATTATCTTTTATGCCATTGAGGAGCTTTCCTTGCTTTTTTAAGTCCATATTTCTTTCTTTCCACTTCTCTAGGATCTCTTGTTAAAAAGCCTGCTTTTCTAAATCTTTGTCTCCATTCCGGATTTAATTTCACTAAAGCTCGAGAAAGACCAAGCCTAATTGCCTCTGCTTGTCCTCTTAAGCCACCACCTTTAACTTTAACACTAACTCTATACACACCAAACGCCTTTAATTTTCTTAAAGGGGCATTAACAATTTTTATAAATTCTATGAGATTGAAAAAATAGTCTTTATAATCCTTACCATTTACCACAATTTCAAAATCTTTGGTTTTTTTAGAAGCATCATAAATTCTTACGCGAGCAACTGCGGTTTTTCTTCTACCAATTCCTTCGATATATTTATCTTTACCAATCTTAGGGAAAACAGGAATTTCTAAGGTTTCTTCTTCTTGAATTTTTTCTTTTATTTCTTCAGTTAATGTTTGTGTCATTTTCTTTTAATATTTTAACTCTAAGAAGTCTCTTTTTTCTTAATTTATTTTTGGGAAGCATTCGACTTAAAACAAGTCTTAAAACTTTTAACTTATCTTTCATCCATAAATCTTTAAGTTTAATTTCCTTAAGATGTCCTATATAACCTGTATGCTTGTAAAAAATTTTTGTTTCAAATTTATTTCCCGTAAATTTTACTTTATCTAAGTTTTTCACAAAAATAAAAATAGGAAAATCTTTACTTGGATCATAATGAGGAAGGTGCTTTCCCTGAAGATAATAAGCAATCTCTGTCGAAAGTCTTCCTAATGATTTTCCGCTAGCATCTAAAATTATTTCTTCTTTTTTCATAGCTTAAATTATACCATAAAATTATATCTTCCTTTCAACAGTCAAAAGAGAAAAAATTAAGGTAAGAATAAAATTTAAAAACTGGGCTAAGATACTTGAAAAAATTGCTCCGTAAGCTCCATAGGAGGGAACTAAAATAAGATTAAGAATAAAATTCAAAGAAGCAGGAAGGATAGTGATAAAAAAATCAAGCCATTGCTTGTTAAAAGAAAAAAGAACGTAGTCTAAAAAACCTGTGGGTATCATAAAAATAAGAATTCCAAGTAACGAATAAATATAAGGTAAAGCAGATAAATATTCAGGACCAAAACCTAAATAAACAATTAAAGGACTTAAGACAAAAGTTAAATAACTAACGAAAAATCCTAAAAATAAATGAAGTATAAGAAAAAAATAAAAATATTTTTTATATCTTTCTCTTTGATTAATTAAACTGGAAAGAAATGGAAAAATAGATGTTGAGAAAATATAACCAATAAAACTTGAAGCTAAGATGATTTTAGAAGCAACCGAATATTCACCAAGTTCAGAAAATTCTCTAAAATGTCCAATAATAATTTGATCAGTATAAAAAAAGACGTAACCTAAAAGACCAAAAAAAACTAAAGGAAGTCCATTGAAAACATAATATTTATAATCATTAAAATAAGAAGAAAGATTTTTAATAATATCTTTTATTTTTAATTGAGTTTCTTTTTCAAAAAAGAAAAAACTGAAAAGACTCGAAAGTATTGAACTAAAAAGATAAGCAAGTCCTATACTAAGCGAACTTCTGTAAAAAAGAGAAAAAAATATGGCTAAAGAAAGAATAGTTAAACTTTCAATAATATTAGAAAGAAAATTTAAAAATGTTTTTTGGATGCCTATAAAAAAAGAAAGAAAATAACCTCTTAAAGTAAAAACAAAAAAATATAAAATCAAAATAAAATACAAAACAGTGCTATATTCTTTAGATCTTAAAACTAAATAACCAGAAAAAGAAATTAAAGTAATCAAAAGAGAAATTAAAAATTTAAAAGAAAAAGTTCCTCCAACAACTCTTTTTTTATCTTCTTTTTGTTGATAATCTCTTATAAGAAGTTGGCTGACACCAAAATCAGAAAAGAGAAAATAAAAAGAAACTAAGGCTAATACATAATTAAAAATACCAAAAACTTCTTTTCCTAAAAGACGAGCGGCGACAAAAAATAAAATTAAGTGAAAAAACCTAGAGGAAATTTCTGAAAGATAAAGCCAGAAAGTATTTTTAAAAATTGGCAGGTGTGAAAAAAATAAACTTTTAAAATAACTAAGGTCTCTTTTCATTTTAGATCTCTTTTATATCTAAATTTTTATAAAATCTATATTCTCTTTTATTTAAAACGCCATTTTGAGCACCAAGTTTTTGAATCACTGAAGAAGCATTAGCTGATCCCCATAAAAGAGCTGATTTAATTACATTTTCATTAAATTCTTTTTCTATTACTATTTTGCCAAAAAAAGCAGAAGCAAAAGCATCGCCGGCACCAGTTTTATCAACTATTTCTTGAGGTTTAAAAATTCCTGCTTTTAAAATTTTATTTTCTGTGAAAACTAAAGATCCTTTTTCTCCTAGAGTAACAATTAGAGCTTTAACTTTAATTTCTTTTAATGTTTCCTTACCTAGAAGAATAAGATCTTTTTTAAAATTTTGATTTAAAATCCTAAGCTCTTCATCATTTAAAAAAACAAAATCAGTAAAAGAAAGAGTTTTTTTAGCTAATTTTTCTTCTAAAAATTTTTTTGAAGGATTAATAGCAATAAATTTAACTTTATTTCTAACTTTTTTGAAAAATTTTAAAAAATTTAAAGAAGGCGTATTTCCTGGGGTGATATAAATATAGGGATTTATTTTTACTTTATTTAATTCATTAATCTTAAATTCTGAAAGTTTGCCACGATGAACAAAAATAATTCTTTCTTTGCTTGGCGGTAAGATAATAACTGAAAAAGTTGTTGCTTCTCGATGATAAAAAACTTTTGTTTTTAATTTTAATTTTTTAACTTTATTTTTGATTATTTCTCCAAGAAAATCTTTTCCTAAATGAAAATAAATTTCTGGTTTTAATCCTAATTTTTTAAAAGTAAGAGAGGCATTTAAAGCACCACCCCCTAAAGAGAATTCAAAATTTTCAACTTCTATTTTTTCTCCTCTTTCAAAATTTTCTTCTTTAACCTTCAAAATAATATCTAAAACAGCGCTACCAATAACCGTAATCATTTTATATATCGATGATAAATTCAAAATTAAGATGATTATTATTTTTTTCTAATTTTGCCTGATGATAAGTAATTCCTTTAATATCTTTTTTTAAACTTTCAAATTCAAAACCTTCAAGTTCACCTTCTATTTTATTTTCTTCCAAAATTTTAGGTTTAAATTTTATAAAAATAGTTTTTTCTATATAAGTTTTAGCTAAAACTTCAGAAAAAAAATTTATTAAGGTATAAAGAAGATCATTTCCTTCCGCTTTTATTTTAACTTTTTTCTTTCTTTTTTTAAGTTTAGGAGAAAAAAATGATTTAAAAGCTAGAAGAGTATTATTTATAAGAGATAAAAGACTTTTCCCGAAAATTCTAATTTTAAAATCAGCGGTATGAGAAAGAAACTCGAATTTTTTCATTTTATCTTTTTTTCAATTTTTTCAAAACCCAGGTAGGGCACTAAAACTTCTGGAATTTCAATATAATTTTTTCTTTGATAATTTTCTAAAATAGCTATAATAGCTCTTCCTATAGCTAAAGCAGTAGCATTTAACATATGTAAATATTCTACCTTTCCGTTTTTTCTCCTAAATCTGGCATTAATTCCTCGAGCTTGGTAATCTGTAGTATTAGAACAAGAATGAGTTTCTCGATATCTTCCTTGACCAGGAAACCAGGCTTCAATATCATACTGCTTATAATCTGTTCTTCCCATATCACCTGTACAAATAAACATTACTCTATAAGGAATTTTAAGAAGTTGCATAATTTTTTCTTCTAAAGAAAGAAGAAATTGATGTTCTTCTTCTGATTTCTCTGGTAAAGTAAAGCTAAACATTTCTATTTTTTCAAATTGATGAGTTCTAAGAATACCTCTAACATCCTTACCGTAACTTCCTGCTTCTCTTCGAAAACAAGGAGAAAAGCCTAAATATCTTTTAGGAAGTTCATCTTCCTCTAAAATTTCTTCGGCATGATAAGGTCCGATAGTATGTTCGGCACTTCCTATAAGAAAAAGTTCATCTTTTTCTAAATAGTATCTTTCTTCTCTGTCAGCACCAGTAATTCTTCCCATACCCCGATAATACTTTTCTTTTATAAAATAAGGAGGAATGATAGGAATGAAACCATAAGGAAGCAGAGTATCAAAAACAAATTTTATTAATGCGATTTCCAAAAGAACGGCTTCATTTTTTAAATAATAAAATCTTGAACCAGCAACTAAACCGGCTTTTTCTATATCAATAAGATCATACTCTTTGCCTAGCTCTACATGATCTTTAGGATTAAAATCAAATTGAGGTATTTCACCCCAAGTTCTTAAAACAACATTTTCGTCTTCATTTTTACCTCGAGGCACATCTGGAGAAGGGACATTAGGAATCAAATCTAATTTTTCATCTAAAATTTTTTGAAGAAAATCTAATTCATCTTCAATTTTTTTAATTTCTTCTTTTTTCTCTTTTAAAATTTTTATTGTTTCTTCATCAGGTTTGGTTTCAGAAGCTTTATTTATTAAAGCACGAAGATCATCTCTCTTTTTTGTTAATGAATTAATTTTATTTTTAATTTCTATAATCTCGTCAATGATGCTAAAATCTTCATAACCTCTATCTCTTAAAGCGTTTTTATATTTTTCAGGATTTTTTAAAAGATCCTTAATATCAATCATAAGATTTATTTTAAAATAAGTTTATGCGAAAAAGAAAAGTTAAGAGCATTAATTTTAATTTCCTTTTTATTTTAAATGTTTTAATTTTAACTTCCTTTTTAACACTGATTTCTTTTAAAAAAATAGAAAATTTCATTGTTGAGCCTCCTGAAGGTTTATCTTTAGTAGAAAAATATTTTTTAAACAAACCTCTTATTTATATAATTTTGAGTCATAAAAAAGTTTTAGAAGAAAATCCTAATTTAGTCTCTTTAGAAATAAAGCCGTTAATTTATCCTTATGGAGTAAAAATAAAAATTAAAGAAGGGAAAGTCATTGCTAAAATTGTTGATATTAAAGAAAATAAAGTTTATTTTTTAGACAACTATGGGAGGGTAAGTTCCTCTTTTAAAACAAAGGATAAAAAAATTTTAGAAATTATTTCCTATAAAAAAATAGAAGATAAATCTTATCTCCATAAAAATTTGTTTGATTTTCTTTTAAAGATATTACAATTTGCCAATCTTTATTTTCTTGAGATAGAAAAAATTATCGTTCATTCAAACTTTGATATAAGTCTTATCTTAGAAAATAAACAAGAATATCTTTTCGATTTAAAAAAAGATCAAAAAGAGCAAATTAAAAAATTTTACTTCTTCTTAGAATTTCAAAAAAAGCAAAAAATTAAAGCTAGTCGAATTGATCTCAGGATACACAAAAAAATATATTTCAAATAAAAACTTTTCTATCTTAATTCCTTAGGAGGAAGGCATTCCCTATGATAAACAGGTCTTCCTTTACTAGGAATAAAAGGAAGCTCGGAAATTGGCTTACCACATTTGGCACAAACCCAAACTTCACCCTCCTTAGGCCTGAAAAGCCTTCTTTTGTTATTTCTCATTTTTTCCTAATTTTTATAACCGACCTCCCTCCTAAGAAATCCTCTCTAAAAAATTTTTAGAGAAGACCCTCACGAGGTTTGAATTTATTTTAACATAAAATTTTTTAAAAAGAAAGTCTTTCTAAAAGAAAGTTATAAATAATTTCTTTTACTTGTGGATTGGTATCAAAATAAGTTGTTCCGTGTCCTCCTTTTTCAAAAATAATCAAGGTTGAAGAAGGGTGTTTTTCTCTAAACCACTCAAATCCTTTTAAAGCCATTTCTTGATCATCTTTAGAAGAAATAACTAAAATTTTTGAATCTAAATCTTTTTTATAAAAATTGTCTAAAATAAGACCTCGATAATTATAACCAGGAGAAAGTAAAACTACTGCTTTTATAGACTCATTTTCTGTTAAGAATTGGTAAGCCAAATTGGCTCCGATACTTGCTCCTATAAGAAATTGTCTATCTTTACTAAATCCTTCTTTTTCTAAAAAATTACTGGCGGCTTCAACATCTTTTATAGATTTCTTTTCTTCATCTTCTGTAAATTTCATGTAATCTAAAATTCCTGAAGGAGATTCTGTGCTTTCACCGTGACCACGAAGATCAATAGAAAGTAAAGTAAAACCTTTTTCTTGAAGAAATTTAGCGACATCATCAAAGCTTTCTTTTGTTTTTGGTCTCATATGAATTAAAATACCAGCAAACTTTGATTCCTTATTTGGATAATAATTAGCAAAAATTTTGACTCCGTCAGAAGTAATAAAATTAACTTTTCTAACTTCTGTCATTTTAAATTTTGATCTGTAAAAAAATAATAAGGATAGGAAGGGGATTAAGATAAAAGCTAAAAGAAAAAATTTTTTCATTCATTTGTGCCCGGGGAGGGAGTCGAACCCTCACGGCCTCTTCGGCCACCAGGTTTTAAGCCTGGCGCGTCTGCCAATTCCGCCACCCGGGCAAAAATAAAATTTGCGCGCGGGAGGGATCGAACCTCCGACCTCGGTCTTATCAGGACCGCGCTCTACCACTGAGCTACGCGCGCTTTGCGCGGGCGACCGGATTTGAACCGGCGACCTCCGGCGTGACAGGCCGGCGTTCTGACCAGGCTGAACTACGCCCGCTTATTTTACTTCTCCTCTCTTTTTTATTATTTTATCAATAATTCCATATTCTTTTGCTTCCTCAGCATTCATCCAAAAATCTCTATCAGTGTCTTTTTCAATTACTTCAAGGGGTTTTCCTGTATGAAATGATAAAATTTGATTAACGCGATTTTTTAAATTACTGAGGTGTCTGGCAGTAATTTCGATGTCTTTTACTTGTCCGGTAATGCCTGGCTCAGAAATCCAGATTTGATGAATTAAAATTTGTGAATTTGGTAAAGCTAATCTTTTCCCTTTAGCACCGGCAGCTAAGAGAAGAGCCGCTGAAGAAGCAGCTAAACCAACAGCAATGGTTTGGACATCTGGTTTAATAAACTGCATTGTATCATAAATAGCTAAAGCATCACTTACACTTCCTCCAGGGCTATTTATATAAAGATAGATATCCTTTTCTGGATTTTCGTGTTCTAAAAAAAGCATTTGAGCGATCACTAAATTAGATACAGTGTTATCGATCGGCATACCCAGAAAAATTATTCTTTCTTTGAGAAGTCTCGAATAAATATCATAAGCTCTTTCACCATATTTTCCTTGCTCAATAACAATAGGTACAAGCTGGTTTAAAATTTTTCTGAGGTTCATAATTAAATTATAGCAAATTTTTTAAAAGAAAAGTAGAGCAGAAAAAGAAGTAAAAGATTTATAAAAAGAGGTGGGTTTACAAGATAAAAAAGAAAATAAAATTCCAAAAAAACAAAAGTAAAAATTAATGCTTCAAGAGTTGGTTTTTTAAAAATAAAAAGATAAAAGTAAAGAAGCCAAAACATTAAAAAAATAAAACTAAGATTAAAACTAAATTGGTGAGGAAAATAAAGCAAAGTAAAGGGGAAAAAAGAAAAAAGAAGATAAATGCTTAATTTTACTTTTTTAAAATAAAGGTAGCTTAAAAGAAGAAAGAAAAGAAAAAAGAAATTTTTATAAAAAGGTAAAAAATTTAAAAACGAAAAAAGAAAGGTATAGGGTAAAGAAAAAAAAGGACTTCCTCGAAGATGCCATACCAGCAAAAATATTAAAAAAGGAAAAAGGAAACTTTTATATAAATTTTGAGAAGGAAAATAAAAAAAGAAAGTAATTAAAATCAAAGAGAAAAAATTAAAATATTCCTTAAATATCAAGGTTTTGAACTTCAAGAGCGTGTTTTTCAATAAATCTTTTTCTTGGTTCGACATCTTGGCCCATTAAAATGGTAAATAAACGATCTGCTTCTTCTGCATCTTTGATAGTTACTTTTTTTAAGATTCTTTTTTCAGGATTTAAAGTTGTTTCCCAAAGTTCTTCAGGATTCATTTCTCCTAAACCTTTATATCTTTGAACATCAATATTTACCCTTTTTTGAGAAAGTTTTTTTAAAATTTCATCTTTCTCTGTATCAGAGTAAGCATAATAAATTTCTTTACCTGCTTGAATTTTATAAAGAGGGGGTTGAGCAATATAAACATGACCATTTTCGATCAAAGGTCGAAGGTAACGATAGAATAAAGTTAAAATGAGTGTCCGGATATGGGAACCATCGGTGTCAGCATCCGTAGCAATAATTACTTTTGAATATCTTAAGTTTTCTAAGTTAAAATCTTTGCCGAAGCCTGTGCCTAAAGCAATAATTACGTTTTTAATTTCTTCTGATTTTAAAATTTTAGCTAAACTAGCTTTTTCTACATTTAAAATTTTTCCTTTAAGAGGAAGAACAGCTTGAAATCTTCTATCTCTACCTTGTTTTGCTGATCCTCCTGCAGATTCACCTTCAACAATAAAAAGTTCTCTTTCTTCTGGATTTCTTGAAGAACAATCAGCCAATTTGCCAGATAAGGTAAGAGAGGCCTGAATTCTTTTTTTAAGAACTGCTTCTTTAGCTTCCTTAGCTGCTTTTCTAGCTTCAATATTAATTAAAACTCTATTTAAAATAACCTTAGCTTTTTCTGGATTTTTATGCAACCATTCAATTAATTTTTCACTTATAGAATTTTCTACAAAGCTTTTAACTTCAGGATTACCTAATTTTGCTTTTGTTTGACCCTCAAATTGAGGTTCAGAAATTTTAAGAGAAAGAATAGCTACAAGACCTCCTTTAACATCTTCTTGAGTTAAAGAAATCTCTTTTCCTTTAAAAGCACCTATTTCTTCGCCTACTTTGGAAAAAGCTTTTACAAGAGCATTATGAAAACCAAGAGCATGAGTTCCACCTTCAGGATTTAAAATGTTATTTGTAAAAAAGTATTCTATAGTTTCTTGATGTTCAAGATAGGTGAAAATAACTTTTAATTCTTTATCAGCTTCTTCGACTTCACATTCAAAAAAACCTTCAAAAAGAGGATGTCTTGAAAATAAAAGATGTTTTAAAAAAGCTTGAAGTCCTTTCTCAAAATAAAAGCTATAAAAAAAAGTTTCTTCTCTTTCATCAATAAAGTTAATTCTTACACCTGGAGTTAGATAAGCTTGATGTTTTAAATATTCTAAAATTCTTTCTCTTTCAAATTTTATTTCTGGAAAAATCTCTGGATCTGGTTCAAAAATAATTGTTGTCCCCGTCTCATTTGTTTTTCTCCCTCTTTTAAGTGGTGTAATTGGTTTTCCCTTTTTATATTCCTGGCTCCATTCAAACCCATCTCTTTTAACAATAGCTTTTAAATATTTAGAAAGAGCGTTAACAACAGAAGCACCAACGCCATGAAGCCCACCGGAGACCTTATAAACTTTATGAGAAAATTTACCGCCAGCATGAAGCGTTGTCATTACTGTTTCTAGAGCAGATTTTTTTGTTTTAGGATGAATATCTACAGGAATACCTCTTCCATCATCAGAGACAATAACTCTATTTCCTTTTTCTAACTTAACTTCAATATTTTTGGCATAACCAGCAAGTGCTTCATCGATGCTATTATTTACAATCTCCCAAATTAAATGATGGAGACCATCAAGTCCTGTTCCGCCGATATACATTCCCGGTCTTTTTCTTACTGCTTCAACTCCTTCTAAAACTTGAATATTTTCAGCCCTGTATTCTGGATCAATTTTTTTTGCCATAATTTAAAAATCTTATTAATTTTCAAATAAAATTTTACCATAAAAAATTAAACGCATCTTTCCACAAAAATTTAAAAAAAACAAAAAATTTATTTATAATTAAAGAAAATGAGAAAATTTTTATTTGGAGTTTTGTTAGGATTCTTTTTAAGTTTAGCTTTTTCTATTTTTGCTTGGGTTAATCCTCCTGGAAATCCTCCTTCAGGTGGTGGTGTTATTCAAACAGATAGCTTTGGCTTAAAAATTATTACCTCTACCCAAATAACAAGCGGAAATTT
>DAINRM010000009.1:0-18981 GCA_036741875.1 Patescibacteria group bacterium
TTTAATAACCTTTTTCTTAATGTATAATGAAAATTTTCGCTGACTTACATCTTCATTCAAAATATTCAAGGGGTTGCTCAAAAAATTTAGATTTAGAGAATTTAGTAAGGTTTTCTAAGCTTAAAGGTTTAAAACTTTTAATTACTGGTGATTTTACTTATCCTCTTTGGTTTAAAGAAATTAAGGAAAAACTAAAAGAAGCTGATGGTGCTTATAAAATAGACAAAGAAGACGTTTATTTTTTAGTTGGAGGCGAGATTTCTTCGGTTTTTTCAAGAAAAAATAAAGTTTATAAAATACATTTTTTAGTCATTTTACCTAATTTAGAAATTACAGAAAAATTAAATAAAAAACTTGCTCTTTATGGAAAACTTGAAAGTGATGGTAGGCCAACTTTTGGTTTAGATATTATTGATATTTTTAAAATTATCTTAGATATTTATGATAAAACTATTATTATCCCTGCTCATGTTTGGACTCCTCATTTTTCCCTTTATGGTTCAAATTCAGGTTTTAATTCTATTTATGAAGCCTTTAATGATTTTGTAAAATACATTTCTGCAATCGAAACAGGGTTAAGCTCTGATCCTAATATGAATTGGAGGCTTCCTGAGCTCGATAATATTTCTATTGTTTCTTTTTCTGATGCTCATTCTCCTTACACTTATAGGATAGGAAGAGAAGCTACTCTTTTTGAACTTGAAAAAATATCCTTTGAAAACCTTTATAAAGCTTTAAACTCCCCTGATGAAAAAAATAAAATTTTAATGACCGTAGAGTTTTTTCCTGAAGAAGGTAAATATCATTTTGATGGACATAGATTTTGTAAGGTTAGATTTTCTCCGGAAGAAAGTAAAAAAAACCATTATATTTGTCCTGTTTGTCAAAAAAAGGTTACTATCGGTGTTCTTTCAAGAGTAGAAGAGTTAGCTAAAAGACCTCCTGATTTTATTGATCCTAAAAGACCACCCTTTAAAAAAACAGTACCTTTAGCAGAAATTTTAGCTCAAATATATGAAACAGATGTAAATTCAAAATTTGTAGAAGAAACTTATTTAAAAATAATTAAAAATTTTGGCAGTGAGCTTGAAATTTTAACCTCAAATTACGATAAAGAAAAAATGAAACAAAGTTTCTATGAGGTTTATTTAGCTTTAGAAAAAATAGATAAGGGAGAAATTATTTTAGAGCCTGGTTATGATGGTGAATATGGAAAGGTTATTATAAAATTAAATGAAGAAAAGAAAGAAGAAATATCATTAAAAAAAACAAAAACTCTTTTCTAAAAAAGATGAAATATATTTTAAAATTAGCAGATATTTTCTTTCTTGAAGATTTATATTTATTCTTAGATTACTGGTTTAATCATCTGCCCAAAAACGTTTTAAGAAAAACTGTTGAATATATTTACTTTTTAGATCATGACTTAGGTTTTAGAAGAAATTTGAGAAATCTTTTTAACCCCATTTTTTTCGAAAAAGGAATGTTGTCTTTTTTTATAGGCAGACCTCTTGGTTTTATTTATCGCTTTTTTTTAATTTTCTTTTTAAGTCTTTTATATAATTTAATTTTTTTTCTTTCTTTTCTTCTTATTCTTTTTATCTTTATTTTGCCTATTTCTCTTCTAATTCTTTCCTTACCTAAGATAAATGGAATTTTTATGGGAAAATAGTTATTTTTATTTTCCTCCTCTTATTAGATTTGTTATTAAAAAGATAAAAGAAAGTTTTGACATTTTTGTTTTTATTTGTTTAAATCTTACTTTTTTATTTTCTTTTTATTGGCTCATTCAGGGAGAGATTAAAAATAAAAACTTTTTCTTTTTAATTCTACTTTTTTATTTTGTTACTTTAGTAATTTTTTGGAAAAGAAGAAAGAGCAAAGAAGATTTAAGACTTTTAAAGGGTAAAACATTAGATTTTGATGACATTTTAAACAAAGAAGCAAAAGATTTTTTGATAGATTCTTTAACATTAGCGGAAATTTTAAAACCTCAAAATTTTTATCTTTTTCTTATCAAAAACATCTTAAAAAAAGGAAAAATTAAAAAAATTCTTTTTAGATTAGAAACAGAAAAAAATTTAGACAAAAAAGTTCAAATCATTTTTTATAAAAAGAAAATTGACAACCTTTATTTAAATTATTTTCAAGAGGTTTTAAAAATTTTAAAAATAGCTTACTTTTTTTCTTTAAAAATTAATTTTCCGGAAATAAACTTACCTATTTTATTTTATGCTCTCTCTCAAGTTGAAGATATAGAACTTCAAAGATTTTTAGAAGAAAATAGGCTAAACGCAAAATTAATTCTATCTTCTGTTCTTTTTGAGATCTATCAAAAAAAATTTTTACCACGCTTTGAATATCAACTATTTTCTGTTTTTCATCAAGAAATAGAAAAGAAAGGATTTTTACCTTTAAATCTTTTCAAAAAACCTACGCCTTTTCTCGATAAATTTGGTATAGATTTAACTTATTATGCTTGTAAGAAAAATTTAGGTTTTCTTGTAGGCCATGAAAATGAATTTAATTTACTTTTAGAAAAATTAAAAGAAAAAAAGAAGATCCTTCTTGTAGGTAAGAAAAGAAGCGGTAAGAAAACAATAGTCTTTCATTTAGCCTGGAAAATACATAACGAACTTGTGCCTTCTTATCTTTTAGATTATAGAGTTATCTTGCTTGATCTTCATCAAATCTATAAAAAAAATAAAGAAGGGTTTAGTGAAATAATTTCAAAAATAAAAGAAGAGATAGAAAAAAGTGAAAAAGTAATAATTTTTATACCTGAAATAGAAAAGTTTTTAACAGAAACAGATTTTGATTTAAACGAATTTTTTAACCTTCAACAAACAATATTTATTTTAAGTCTTTCTTATGAAGATTTTCTTTTCTTAAATTCAAAAAGTTTCTTCTTGAATGATTTTGAAAAAATAAAAATCGAAGAACTTAAAAAAGATGAAGCTTTATTTCTTTTAACTTTAAAAGCTATATTTTTAGAAAAAGAAAAGAAAATTACTATTTCTCCGCGAGCTTTAGTTTCGGCTTTAGAAATGGCTTTTCTTTTTTATCCAGAAAAATATATTGTCGAAGCAGGAGAGGAGATTATTTTAAAAAGTATTAACTTTGTTAAAAAAAACAAGGGCGATTTTCTTTCCGAAGAAATTATAAGAGAATTAGCTCTTTCTCTTAAAAAAGAAATTGAAGTTTTTGATGTTATTAATTTAGAATCTCTTCTTAAGGAAAAAATTATTAATCAAGAATTCGCTTTGGACTTAATAGCTTCTTTGTTCAAAATAAAACTTTCTGGATTAGAAATGCAATTTGGTCCTTTAGCAGTTTTTCTTTTTTTAGGCCCCGAGGGTGTCGGGAAAATGGAAACTGCTAAAACTTTAGCCAAAATTTTTTATGGTTCAGAAAGAAATATTTACAAATTAGATCTAAAAAAAATAGAAAATTTTGAAGATTTCTTAAATCACTTTTTTATAAACCCTTATATTTTGATTTTTTTAGAAAACTTAGAAGATGTAAATAAAGAAAACCTTTTTCTTTTAAAAAAAATTTTAAATGAAGGAGAGTTTGAAAAAAATGGAAAAAAATTTGATTTTAAAAAATCAATAATCATTATTTTTTCAAAGACTCTTTCAAAAAAGGTTGAAGAGTTTTTAGAAAATAATGAAAGTTTATTTTCAATTAAAGATAAAATTAAAAAAGAAATCGAAGAAAATGAAATTTGGAAAGAATTAAAAATAGACGAAATAGTTATTTTTAGCTATCTTGATTATGAAAAATTTAAGGAAATAACTAAAAATATTTTTAAAGATATAAAAACAGATTTTCTTTTAAAATATCAATTTGACATTAATTTAGAAGAAAGCGCTCTAGAAGAAATAATTAAAAGATACACCAGTAAAGAAACCGGGGCTGAATTTTTAAAAGAAAATATTGAAAGAATAATAAAAAATGGTTTAGCCAAACTTATTTTAGAAGGTAAAATAAAAAGAAATAGTAAAATTTCTCTTTCTTTTGAGGACGAATTTGTTTTAAAAGAATCATGAATTTAAATTTTTCTCTTAGATTTCTTTTTATCTTTTTAATTATTTCTTTTCTTTTTATTTATTTTTCTCCGGAAAAAATTGGTTTTTTAATTTTTAAAAAAGGTTTAAGTTTTTCAGAAAAAAATAAAGAATACAACATTTTGCTTTTAGGAAAACCTGGTTATGGATATATTGGTGGAGAAAATACTGATAGTATTATTGTTTTACATTTTTCCTTAAAAAACCCCAACAAAATTTATCTTATTCCTCTTCCTCGAGATTTAATTATTGTTAACGAAAACAAAGAATTAGAAAAAATTAATATTCTTTATGGAGAAAGAAAAATAAATTATCTTTTAAACAAAATATCTGAAATTACTGGTTTAGAAATTAAAAAGTATTTTGTTTATGATCTTCATTTTGTTTTAGGTTTAGCTGAGATTTTAGATGGTATAGAAGTAAATCTTGATGCTTATATAACTGACGCAGTAAGTTTGTATACTATTTCACCAGGGAGAAAGGTTTTAAAGGGTGATGATTTAGAGCTGGTTTTAAGATCAAGATATTTCCCAGAAGGAGATTTTAAAAGAATAAAAAACCAAATAGAAGTTATTAAAGGACTAAAAAATAAATTTTTTTCTCTTTCAAACAAAGAAAGAATTGAAATATTAAAATTTGCTTTGAAAAATAAAAATCATTGGGAAACTAATATAAGTTATGACGAAATTTATTTTCTTTTAAGTCAAAGTGAAAAATTAAAAAATGCACAAATTAAAACTATCTTGCTTACTACTCAAAACGGATTTTTTACTTCTGGATATTTTAAAATTAAAAATGTTGAAGGTATTTATGGGATTTATCCTAAATTAGGTTTAGAAAATTTTAGTGCTATAAGAGAATATCTTAGGTCAGAAATTAAAAAATAAATTTAAGTTTAATGAAAAAAATTAGAAACTTATTGCCAAAATTTCTTATTAATTTTTACCATTTTCTCTGGTCATTTTTTTTTGCTTTAGTTAATAAATTTCCTTCAAAAAAAATTATTGTTATAGGTATAACAGGAACAAAAGGAAAAAGTACTGTTTCTTATTTAACTTATTTTTTACTTCAAAGACTTGGTTTTAAAACAGCTCTTTCATCATCTGATTTTATTTTTATAAATGAAAAAGAAAAAGAAAAAAAAGAAAGATTGACCATGCCGGGAAGAGGCTTTCTTCAAAAGTTTTTAAAAGAAGCTGAAGATGAAGGGTGTGAAGTCGCTATTATCGAATGTACTTCAGAAGGGCTTTGGCAAAATAGACATGCTTTTATTGATTTTGATATCGCTGTTTTTTTAAATCTGCATCCCGAACATATTGAACATCATGGAAGTTATGAAGCTTATAGAAAAGCGAAGGGTAAATTATTTAAGGCTTTAGAAAGATCTAAAGAAAGAAAAAGTTTAAGGGGTTTTAACATTAAAAAAACAATTATCGTTAATTTAGATGATTTTGAAAGCGATTATTTTTTAAGTTTTAAAGCTGAACAAAAAATAGCTTTTTCTTTAGAAGCAAAAAATTTTGATAAAAATTTTCTTTTAAGACCTGAAGGTTATAAAGTTTCAAAAAACGGGATAAGTTTTAAATTAGAAGGTAAAGAATTTAATTCTTCTCTTTTAGGAAAAGCAAATCTTTACAACATTTTAGCCTCTCTTTCTATTTTAAAAGCTTTAGGTGTTTCGCTCAATTTAGTTATAGAACCTCTCAAAGAATTTAAGGGTATTCCCGGAAGAATGGAAGTTATTGAAGCCAAGGGTTTTAAGGTTGTTATTGATTATGCTCACACTCCCGAATCTATAGAAATTCTTTACAAAACTCTTTTAGATCTTTTTAAGCCAAAAAGGCTTCTTTGTTTGGTAGGTTCTAGTGGTGGCATAAGAGACAAATGGAAAAGACCCAAAATAGGTGAGTTAGCAGCTAAATATTGTTCTTATATTGTTATCACTGATGAAGATCCTTTTGATGAACCCCCAGAAAATATTCATAAAGCTATAGAAATAGGGGTTATAAATTTTTTAAATGAATATAATGTAAAAAAACCAGTAGAAATTATTCCTGACAGGAAAGAGGCTATTTCAAGACTTATAGAAATTGCTGAAAGGGGAGATGTTGTGGTAACTATAGGTAAGGGGAATGAAAAATCAATAAATTATGGTGATAAAATTCTGCCTTGGAATGAAAAAGAAACAGTTTTATCAGCTTTAGAATCTTTGGGTAAAAACAAAAAAACAAAAAATTACTCTAAAATTTCAACCAAAACATCTTTATGAATACCAAAATTGAGAGCTGAATCTTTATCAGGGAACCAAATATCAATCACTCCTTTGATTCTCGAATTTAACCTGTCTTCTACTACAAAAATCTTATCTCCAAAAAGAGAAGGAATTTTAATTCTTGTACCTAAAGGAAGATCGTTGGAAGCAACGATACCGTCTCTTACAATAGTATTCATAGCTGTAAGCCAAGGAGTATCATCGGTTTCATCAGGACTTGAAGAATAGGCAGTAATATTAAAATAAGAAAATTTCTTTTCTGGTTCAAGTCCTTTTAAAAAACCTCTTTCTTCTGAAATAATATTTTTCTCTGCTTCTGACGGTGAAAAAACCAAATTAAAAGTAGAAAAAATAATTATGATTAGAAATAACTTGCCTATCGAAGAAGTACTCATTTTTATTTTCAAATTAAAAGGCCCCATTTTGGGGCCAAAGGTAAAAAAATTATAACATAAAAGCGAAATTTTTTCAAAAGAGGTTGTGAATTTTTGCCTTGACAAATTTTTATTTTGTTCTTAAAATGTTTTTTAATATCGAAATGGTCAAAAAATTAGGATTTTTTGGTTTTTATTTTTTGAGACCTCCTAGGTAGGGAGGTAAATTTAAGTTTTTTAAAAGGCCTCCCTACCTGGGAGGTCTTTTTTAAACTTAAATGAAAATTCTCTCTTTCGGCGAAGCAGTCATAGATATAGTTTATTTAGTAAAGGACTTAAGGTTAGATAGAAAAAATGAAATTTTGCTTAAGAAAATTTCCTTTGGCGGGCCCTCTCTTGTAGCTTCGCTTTTTCTTTCTTTTTATGGCTTTAAACCATATTTCTTTACAAGTTTAGGAAGAGATAAAGAAGGTTTAAGGTGTAAAAAATTTTTAGAAAAATATGGCATCAAAGTTATAAAATTAGGAAATAAAACCAAGAAAAATTTAGTTATTTTAAATAAAGGGATAAGAACAATTTTTAGGGAATCAGAAAGTGAGGTGGATCTTTCAAAATTAAAAATTAGTTTTCTTAAAGATGCGGATTTAATTATCTTAGATAGACATTTTTCTTCTGTTTTTAAAATCTTAAAAAATTCTCGAGCGGAAATAATCTTTGATCCTTCAACGGAGATTTCTCAAAGAACTTTAGAAGTTTTAAAAAACATAAATTATCCTATAATTCCTATAGAGAGTTTGAAAAATTTTCATAAAGAAAATATTTATAAGGCTATTAAAAGGGCTAAAAAATCAATAGGGGATCTCATTATTGTCACTTGTGGAAAATTTGGTTCTTTCGTTTTAGAAAAAAATAAGATTTTATTTTTCCCATCATATAAAAGCAATGCTATTGATCCAACTGGTGCAGGTGATGTTTTTAGATCAGCTTTTGCCTATGGAATTTTAAAAAGGTGGTCTCTTTATAAAACTATTGATTTTGCTAATTTTGTTTCTGCCATTCATACAGAAAAATTAGGGAATGGTGATTCTCTTCCTAAGCCTAAGGAAATTAAAGAAAATAAAAGAGTTAAAAATAATTTTAAATTTAAAGATGTAGTCGCCTTTTATAAAAAAATAGAATGAATCCGGTAAGAATTATAGCTGGCCCTTGTTCAATTGATAAAGAAAACATTAATGAAGTTTATGAAATTGCAGAAATTAAAATAAATGGAGATTATGCTATTTGGGGAACACGAGTTGTTGGTTTAAAATCAAGAACAAATTTTAATTCTTCTGGTGAGGGAATGGGTATTGATTTTAAAAATTTCTTAAAAAATTTAGAAGATAAAAAAGAGGTGCCTGAAAGCGTAAAAATTGCAGAAAAAATTGTTAAAGAAACAAATTTGCTTGTAGCTACAGAAATTATGGATCCTCTTCTCCAAATACCTTTTTATCAAAAAAGAATTCCTAAAGAAAAACTTCTTTTATGGAATCCAGCAGTAAATCAATTGGGTTGGCCAGTTCTTATTATGAGTTATTTTGCTAAAAAGAATGGTTGGTATATAGGGCTTAAAAATCCAAAATGGTTAGGAGATTTCAAAAAGAAAGCAGATAGTTTAAGTTATAAAGGAAGAACTTCTATGGAAAAAACTTGGGAAGGGTTAGTTAGTTATGCTAATTTCTTTTTAGATAAAGAAAAAATTATTCTTATTCATAGAGGTGTTGATATTCCAGAAAAAAGAAATTATAGAAATGCTCCTTTACATAATCTTGCCTCGAGGGTTAAAAAACATACTGGGTGCTTTCTCTTTTTTGATCCTTCGCATTCTTACGGACCAAAAATGAAAGAAAAAATTCTTCCAGCAACTTTAAAAGCTATGAAAATAAAAATAAATGAAAATGAATTTTTATATGACGGCATTTTAATTGAAGTAGGCACCTCAAAAACTGATTCAGAACAACATATTTCTTTAAAAGAACTAAAAGAACTTGTAAAAGAATTAAGTAAGTTTAGAAAGGTTTTGGGAAGATAAGGCGTTTCTTATAATTTCTTCAACATTTTCTCTCTTTATCTCTCTTAAATAATTTTTTATTAATTCTTCGTTTTGGAAGCTTATACTAATCATAAAATTTAGAATAGTATCAACTAATCTTTTTAGTTCTAATCTTTTCCGCTTAAGAGTATTATAAATATTATAAACCATATCTTGAGGAAAGGTTATAAACGAAAAATTTTTTTCATTTATATTTATATTATTTCTTTTCCCAAAACCTATTCTATTATTTTGACCTAAATATGGGTGAGCAATAAAATCTTTAATACCATAAGGCAGATTTGGACTTCTACTTACTATTTCCACTTTACTATTAAAATAAGAAACAACTTCGCCTCTTTTTTTATCAATTAACATTTCATCGATTTTTGTTTGAAGATCATCTTTCTGACAGGTTCTTACAATTATATAATCATCTTTGAATAAAAATGGTGATAATAAAGTTTTTAAAAATTCAAATAAAAACCCAGCTCTTTTTTTATTACTTTCACTTATTAATTCCTTCTCACCCGCATTTACCCTTCCAAAATTTATCGTGTCTTTGGTATCTAAAAAAATATTAATTATTACAATATTACCAAGATTCTTTTCATAAATATCAGCTAACAAATCTAATGGTTTTACTTCTAGAGTTGGTGGTCTATCAGGATTAAATTGTTTTTTCATAGTTATCTTTGCGGTGGGGGAGGGATTCGAACCCTCATGGCCTTAAAGGCCACCGGCTTTCGAGGCCGGCGCAATCCCAGTTCTGCCACCCCACCATATATTTAATTATAAACTTGAAAAATAAGCCTTTTTAAAATAAAATTTAATTCATAATGATTACTAGGGAATATTTAAAAGAACACGTTAGATACAATCCTTTTGAATTTGAAGAAAAAATATATAATTTCTGGATTCCCTATTTTAAAGCAAAAACTAAAAGTAAAAAAAATTTTATCATTCTTATTGCTCCTCCAAATGTCACTGGAAGTCTACATATGGGTCATACATTGGAAAATATCATTTTAGATGTTGTCTCAAGATATAAAAGAATGCAAGGTTTTAATGTGGTTTGGCTTCCTGGAACAGATCATGCTGGTATTGCTACTCAAAATGTTGTCGAAAAGGAACTTAAAAAAGAAGGTTTAACAAGATTTGATTTGGGTAAAGAAAAATTTATTCAAAGAGTTTGGGAATGGACAAAAAAATATGGAGGCATAATTTTAGAGCAATTTAAAAAATTGGGACTTTCTTTGGATTGGTCAAGAAAAAAATTTACCTTAGATAAAAAATATGTAGAATGGGTTCAGAAAGCTTTTATTATCTATTATAAAAAGGGTTTAATTTATAGAGATTTGAGGCCTGTTAATTTTTGCCCAAGATGTCAAACTTCTCTTTCTGATCTAGAGGTTGAATATAAAGAAATACAAGGAAAATTTTATTACATTAAATACCCATTAAAAGATGGAGGTTTTGTAACTATTGCTACTACAAGACCAGAAACAATGCTTGGTGATACTGCTTTGGCGGTTAATCCTAAGGATGAAAAAAATTTAAATCTTGTGGGTAAAGTAGCTATCTTACCTATTGTTTTAAGAGAACTTCCCATAGTTTCTGACTTAAAAGTTGATCCAAGCTTTGGTACAGGTGTTTTAAAGATAACTCCAGCTCATTCATTTGTTGACTATGAAATAGCTCTTAACCATAAATTACCTATGGTTTCTGTAATTTCTTTTGATGCTAGAATGAACGAAAATGCTGGAGATTTTTCAGGACTTGATTTTTTAAGTGCTAGAGAAAAAATTGTGGAAAGGCTTCAAAAAGAAGGTTTTATAGAAAAGATTGAAGAAAAAATAATTTCTCTTCCAGTTTGCTCAAGATGTGGTACTGAGCTTCAGGTGGTTCCTTCTTACGAATGGTTCTTAAAAATGAAAAGTTTAGCTAAGTTAGCTCTTGAGGCTGTAAAAGGGGGCGAAGTTGAAATTTATCCTCATAAATTTAAAAAACCTTATTTCGATTGGTTAAATAATATTAAAGACTGGTGCATTTCAAGAAAAATTTGGTGGGGACAACAAATTCCTGCTTGGAGATGTCTAAATTGTGGTGAAAAGAGTTGGCAAATTTCACTTAAAAAACCCAAAAATAAATGTAAGTTTTGTAAACAAAAGAAATGGGAATTAACTCATGAGGTTTTTGATACTTGGTTTTCTTCTGCTCTTTGGCCTTTTGCTATATTGTATACTAAAGAAGAAAAAAAGTGGTATCCTGCTAACTTAGTTTCTTCAGCAAGAGATATTTTACATCTATGGATAACAAGAATGATTTTTTCCGGTAAGTTTTTTATGAAGAAAAAGCCTTTTGATTTTGTTTTTATTCATCCTACTGTTCTTACTAAGGAGGGTAAAAGAATGTCTAAAAGTTTGGGTACAGGAATTGATCCTCTTGATCTTATTCAAAAATATGGAACTGATGCGGTAAGATTTGGTGTTCTTTGGCAACTTAGTGCTCACCAAGATTTAAGATTTGATGAAACCCCATTAGAACAAGGATCAAAATTTTTAAACAAAATTTGGAATGCTTATAGATTTTATATTTTAACTAAAGAAAAACAAAAACATAACAAAAATAAACCTTCAAAAGAAGATCAAAGGATTTTAAAAGAGCTTAAAAAAACAAAAAAAATTGTTTTTAGTAAAATAGAAAAGTTTGAATTAGGTTTAGCTTTAAAAGAAATTTACAGATTTTTCTGGCAAGAGGTTTGCGATAAATATTTAGAATCTTGGAAGGGTGAAACAAAAAACAGTTTAAGGGTTTTAGAAACAGTGATGCTTGAATCATTAAAACTTATGCATCCCTTTCTTCCTTATTTGACACAGCTTCTTTATATAGCTCTTTTTAAAAAAGCTCCCCTTTTTAAAGAAAAAATATCTTAAAAATGGCGACTATTATTTTACTTTCTTTTTTCTTACCATTTTTTTGGGCTTATTATTTTATAAAAAAAGATTGTCATCCTGAACCCTGGTATTCTTTACTTTTTGCTTTTCTTTTAGGAATTTTTTCAGCCATTCTTTCTATCTTTTTTGAAGGAATTTTAGAAAATTTAAGTCTTTTTGATTCTTTAGCTTTAAAATTTTTAGTCTATTCTTTTGTTGAAGAATTTTTTAAATTTTTAGTAATCTTTCTCTTAATCTTTCCTCTTAAAGTTTTCGATGAACCAATTGATGCTATTATTTATATGAGCATTTCTGCATTAGGTTTTGCTTTTATAGAAAATTTACTTTACGTTTTAAAAGCGGAAGCTGAAATCTCTTCTTATTTAATCCTTTTCCTTCGCTTTTTAGCTCCTAACTTTTTACATGTTTTAGCTTCTTCGATTATAGGTTTTGGTTTTGCTTATTATATTAAAAAAAGAATTTTTATTTTTATTCCTTTAACTTTTCTTTTTGCAGTTATTTTGCATTTTATTCACAATTATTTTATAATAAGATTAGAAGTTCAAGGTTATTTTCTTATTGTTCCTGTTTTGTGGGGTGTGTTTGCCTTTTTTATTTCTGAATTAGGGCTTGTAAGCGACAAAAATGAATTCGGAATTTCAAAACTTAAACCTTATGAAGAGCTCTGATGAGGTTCATTTAGAAGAAGGACTTTTAAGTGTGGATATTTACGTTAAAGATGGAGAACTTGTTATTGTTGCTCCTATTGCTGGTTCATCAAAAGAAAATATTGAAGTTATAATTCAGGGTGATATCTTGATAATAAGAGGAGAAAGGTTTCCTCCAGAAAATGTTGAGGAGGCGTCTTATAAAAAGAAGGAGTGTTATTGGGGACCATTTTCAAGATCAATTGTTCTTCCAAGAGATGTTGATAAATCTAATATAAAAGCTTTTTATGAAAATGGTATATTAATGATAAGAATTCCTAAGCTTTCTGGTTTTGAAGAAACAAAAAAAATAATCATTGAGTAAAGCGTCCGTAGCTCAGCGGTAGAGCACCGTCCTTATAAGACGGGGGTCGCTGGTTCGAATCCAGCCGGACGCACAAAAATGAAAAAAGAACTCTTTTTTATTTATTTAACACTCTTCTTTTCTCTTCTTATTCCTTATCTTGTTTTTTCTTTCCATAAAAAACTCGAAAGGCAACCTTTCGGAGGAAGAGTGAAAGATATTGAAAATTGTGAAAATGGAAAAATTATTACCTTAGAAAGTTATCATCAAAAAAATTATTTTCAAAGACCTATAGAAAAAGTAGAAAAAACTTTTATGTTTAGCGAGAATCCGAATTTAGAACCAGAAGAAGGAGAAAATAAAAGTTATGGTATTTTATCAAAATATTTAACACCTTCAAGGCCTATAGAAAAAGATGTTATCTTTATAGGTGTTGCTAAACCTGATGGAACCTGTTTAGAAAAAAGAACAAGAGAAATAACACAAAAAATAATTCTACCTGATGGTACATCAACAACTACCACTTCAACAGAAGAATATCTTGCTGTCAGAAAAAATACTGATTATACTATTATTATTATGGGAAGAGTCCTACCTTGTAGGTTAACTCATCTTAAAGAAATTTGCCCTTAAGGAAAAATAGCTCTAAAAAATTGATGAATGGGAGGAACAATATTTTTGTATTCATCTAAATAGATATTAAGTTTCTTTCTTACTTCTTCTTTATCAACAAAAAAATCTTCAATAGGAATATCAATACCCATTTTAAATCTAGAATGGGGAACTAAATAAATGTAATCTCTAAGATGTGAAGAAAAAATTTCAAAACCATCAAATTCATCCCAACCATAAAGCTTACCATCAATAGTTATACCTTCATTATTAATCTTTATTTCCATAAGCTTTGGATCATAAAAAACCGGATGGAAGAAAAAAATAAAAGAAAGTATACCTAAAACCATTGCCCAGTAATCAGAAGTTAAAATAGAATATAAAATAAAAGCACCCGCAAAAAAACCAGTAATTAAATGCCAAACTAAATCACCAAAAGGATGAGAAATAAAATTATAAGTAACCCATTTAAGCTCAAATTTTTCTTCTTCCATTTCATTTTTTATTTTAAACAAATTTTGCTATAATTTTACTAATTAAAAATGAAATTTAGAAATTATAACTTCAAAAAAATAGAAAAAAAGTGGCAAAAAAGGTGGTATAAAAATTATAAAAAAATCTGGAAAGCGATAGATTTTTCCAAGAAACCTAAGCTTTATATTTTAGACATGTTTCCTTATCCTTCTGGTGAAGGACTGCATGTAGGTCATGTAGAAGGTTATACAGCTACTGATATTTTATCTCGTTACTTCAGAATGAGGGGTTATAACGTTCTTCATCCTATGGGTTGGGATGCTTTTGGCCTTCCTGCAGAAAATTATGCTCTCAAAGTTAAGAAAAATCCTATGACATTTGTACCTAAAAATATTCAAAACTTCAAAAGACAAGTGATTATGATGGCTTTTAGTTATGATTGGTCAAGAGAAATTTCTACTATTGATCCAGATTATTATAAATGGACACAATGGCTTTTTCTCCAACTTTTTAAACACGGTTTAGCTTATGAAGCTGAAGCACCAGTTAATTTTTGTCCTTCATGTAAAACAGGTTTAGCTAATGAGGAGGTTATTCAAGGAAGATGCGAAAGATGCGGAAGTGAAGTAGAAACAAGAATGCTTAGGCAATGGCATCTCAAAATAACTGCTTATGCAGAAAGACTTCTTGAAGATTTAAAAGAACTTGATTGGCCAGAAAAGATTATAGAAATGCAAAGAAACTGGGTAGGAAAAAGTGAAGGTTGGGAAGTTAATTTTGCTTTAGAAGGTTTAGATATCAAAATACCAGTTTTTACAACGAGACTTGATACTATTTATGGAGTTACTTTTTTAGCTCTTTCATATAACCATCCTTTAGCTCTCAAAGTAGCTAAATCTGATTTTTATGAACTTGTAGAAAACTATATTCAAAATGAAAAGAAAAAGCCAGTCTCTGTTAAAGCTTTAGAAAAAGAAATTACTGGTGTTTTTACTGGTTCTTATGCTCTTCATCCTTTAACTGGATTTAAAATTCCTGTTTGGATTACTAATTATGTTTTGGAACACTACGGTACAGGAGCCATTATGGGAGTTCCAGCACATGATTCAAGAGATTATGAGTTTTCTAAAAAGTTTAATTTACAAGTAATTAGGGTAATTAAAGATCCAAGAGGTTCAGAAGAACTTCCTTTTGAAGGAGAGGGTATCTTAATTAATTCAGAAAGATTTAATGGACTTTCAAGTTCTGAAGCTAGAGAAGAAATTGGTAAATTTTTAGAAAAAGAGGGTAAGGCTAAAAGAGCTGTTTATTATAAATTAAGAGATTGGATTTTCTCAAGACAAAGATATTGGGGCGAACCTATTCCTATAATTAAATGTCCAAAGTGTGGAAATGTTCCTGTTCCTGAAAAAGATCTTCCTGTTAAACTTCCTTACACAAAAAAATTTGAGCCTACAGGTACAGGAGAATCTCCATTAAAGAATATAAAAAATTGGGTAAAAACTAAATGTCCAAATTGTAAAGGACCAGCTGAAAGAGAAACAAATACTATGCCTCAATGGGCTGGTTCATGCTGGTATTATTTAAGATACATTGATCCTAAAAATAAAAAAACTTTTGCTGATTTTAAGAAAATGAAGTATTGGCTTCCTGTTGATCTTTATGTTGGTGGTGCTGAACATGCTGTTTTACATCTTCTTTATGCAAGATTTTGGCATAAATTCCTATATGACCTTGGTTTAGTGCCTACTAAGGAACCCTTCCAAAAACTTTTCAATCAAGGTTTAATTTTAGGACCTGATGGACAAAAAATGTCTAAATCAAGAGGAAATGTTGTTAATCCTGATAAAGTGGCCAAAGAATACGGAGTTGATGCTTTAAGAATGTATGAAATGTTTATGGGACCATTAGAGGCAGAAAAACCATGGAGCACCGAAGGAATTAAAGGAGTTTTTAGATTCTTAAACAGGATCTGGAAATTAGCTCAAATTATTAAAAACCAAAAAAAGATTAAAAAGGTTCCTGATGATTTTGAAAAAGAGTTAAATAATTTAATTTATGAAACAACCGAAGGAATTGAAAAAATGAGATTTAATGTTGTCATTTCTAAAATGATGGTTTTTGAAGATTATTTAAGAAGAAAACTTGAAGAAGGATATAACATACCTAAGGAAAGATTTTTAACTTTCATAAAGCTTCTTTTTCCTTTTGCACCTTATATTTCCCAAGAAATTTGGAGTGAAGTGTTTAAGAAAAAAAGATTTTTAGATTTAGAAAAGTGGCCTAAATACAATGAAAAATTAATTAAAAAAGAATTTTTTGTTTATATTGTTCAAGTTAATGGTAAAAAGAGGGGTGAGTTTATTTATCATAAGGAAGATATAAACGAAGATGAAGTTTTAGAAAAAGTAAAAAGCCTTCCTCTTTATGAAAAATATCTTCAAGGTAAAAAAATTAAAAAAATAATTATTGTTAAAGGAAAACTTGTCAACTTTGTTATATGAAAACAAGAGTTAAGGGTTTTATCGGAGAAAAAATTGCTGAAAATTTTTTAATTAAAAAGGGTTATAAGATTTTAACTAAAAATTTAAAATTAAAAAACTTAGGAGAAATAGATATTCTCTGCGAAAAAAATGGTAAATTAAACTTTGTTGAAGTTAAAACTCTTTTTGAAAACAAAAATTTTCTTCCTGAATTTCATTTTAATTTTAGAAAAAAGAAAAAAATTGAACGGTTAGCAAATTATTTTTGTTTAAAATTTAAAAAAGAAGATTATCTTATTTCTCTGGTTGCTATTGAAATTAAAAATGGTAAAATTAAAATAAGGTATTATGAAAACATTTAGATGAAAAAGCAAATTTTAATAACTATTTTTCTTTTTTTAGTCTTTTCTTTTCTTCTTTACGAGTATCTAAACGAAAGAGAAAAAAATAGACCTTATAGAGAATCTGCAGAAATTATTAAAAGAGAAATTATGGATAAGAGTAATCTAAAAATAAGTGTTAGTGATCATCCTTTAGAAATCGAAAAAGAAAAAAAAGAAAAATTCGCTGAAAGTTTAAAAGATGAAAAAATAATTCTTGTTTCTGATGAAATTTTAAATAATATTAATTTAGAATTTTTAAGATAAGCCGGTGTAGCTCAGTGGTAGAGCGTCCCGCTCGTAACGGGAAGGTCGTGGGTTCAATCCCCACCACCGGCTCAAAAATTTGAAAAAATTAAATTAAAATTTTATTATAAAATGAGGAAAATAGTCTTAATTTTTGTTTTAGTAAACATTATTTTTTCTTCTTCGACCTTTTCTTTTTATATTCCTGATGGAAGTGGTGGATCATATTATGGAGATATTTATAAAAATCCTGAATATAATTATTTAAATAAAGATTTAAATGAAATTATTAACTCTGTTCTTGAAGGAGTAGCTACAGTCACTCCACCAGAAGAAGGGGTACCTGTTTTTCCTTATGATCCTGTTCTTTATTATCTTCTTATAAGAGGTTTTGGACTTGATGCTTCTATGCAACAAAGAGTAATGCAATATTTAAATAAATCATTTTTAGAAACCAAAAAAAATGAACTTTATAAAGAATTAGGGGGAAGATATGAAAGTTATGAGCATATTTCTTTTTTAAAAGCTTATCATAATACTATTAATTTAAAAGATATTAATAATAACGATTTGGCTAGGCTTTATTTAGGACCAGCTGGATGGAAAAAAAATGTTGTAGATGTTTGTAATAATCTTACTAAATTTATTAAATGTCGAGATATAGACTTTGATCAAACAATTTCTGGTTTTATAAAAGATGTTAGCGGTTTGTTTCAATTAGGAACCTATTGCGGTATAAAGTATGAAGAAATACCGTTTTGTGAAAATCAATCACCACAATTTCTTGTTTTTTCTCCTCGAGGTAATAATTTAATTGCTTCTTTTTTTAAAGCCTTAACTGGAAAAATTATTGTGGCTCAAATAGGGAATGAAAATAATAAAGAAAATCAAGAGCTTCCACCAGCTATAAAAATTTATGATAGAAGCGATTATATCAAAAGAGACTTAGAAAATTCAGAAAGGATAAGAACTCTTTCTCAATTTCTCGGAGAAAATAGTCTTAGGCCTCCTTTTCCTTTAAGATTAGGAGAATACAAAAGGATTTTACAATGTATTAGAGATGACGATGGCAATGTTTATCCCTACTCTACTGAACAATCTAAAATAAATATTTCTTTTTCTAATCAAATTCCAAGCCAGGAATTAAAAATTGCTTATATTGAAAATACAAATAATTTAGATTTTTCTCTTTCAGCAAAAAGACTTTTTTTTAATGGAATAGATGTCTTTGGTTTTGAAAATTCTTCTGATCTTTTTAATTATATCTACAATCAATGCGTTTCTAAAAAAGTAAGAACAACTGACGATAATCCTTTAAGGTCCAGCGCTTTTTCTGATTGTATGATTTCCTATCTAAGATTTTTTGTTGACTCTAACAATCGTGCCGTAAAGATGTTTAAAGATTTAAAAGAAAGAATTGAAGGTTTTTATATTAACAATATATGGGAAAATGTTTATAATAATGTTGCTTCTCCGCAAGTTCCTCTTCCTGGAGCTCTTAAAGAGAAAATGTTTTTTCTAATAAATGTTTATAAACAAAAGGGTGAAGCTGTTAATGAACTAGAAATAATTCCTATGCCTACAAATTTTAGTGGTTGTTTAAGATTTTCAACTTGTAATCGATATATGGATACCCTTAGAAGACTTACAGAAAATTTTAGAAAATTAAAACTTATTATTGCTGGGCCTGGAATAAGTTTGGCCTCGGATCATCCCTATTCAGAAACAGCTGTTCTTCATTATACTCTTACTTACTTTCAGTTAGCCCATGATATAAAAACAAATTGTTTAGATAATCAAGAAAATATAATTAACAAAAATGTTTATGGTGCTTCTTATAAAAAAAATCAATATGCTAAAATTAAAAAAATAAAGGTTGTAAGAAAAATAGAAACAAAAAAATCTTTTGAAAACTTTTTCGAAGCCCTTGCAAATTTTACTTTTGGTATTTTTAAACCAAAAGAGTTTACCATTAAAATTGAAAAATGAAAAGATTAATTTTAATATTTTTTTTCATACTTATATCTTTCAAATTTGCAATTGCCCAATCTG
>DAINRM010000010.1:0-17611 GCA_036741875.1 Patescibacteria group bacterium
TAAAATAAAAATGGCCGGCTCGTGCCGGCCAGGTGGTTTGATTTTATAAATTTTTTTTATTAAATAAACCACCTAGCCGGCAGAGTTCCGACCAAGACAAACAAAATAATAATAACCCAATTTATTAATAAAAACTTGCTCATTTGGTAATTAGGATTATATCATAAAAAATTTTAAATTGTCAAGAGTAGTTTATGTATCATTTTTCTAAGAATTTTAAGGGATCAAAATAGCCGTAGTCTGTTGGATTATGAGGTACATAACCATAACAATTCATAAAACTTTTTTTAAAAAAACATTTTGCTTTTTTAGGACTTTCTAAAACAGGTTTTTCTTTAATTTCAAAGTGCAAATGAATATCTAACCTTGAATTTTTATCACAACCATCTTCACCAATTCGCCAATAATTACATCCATAACCAGTAGCTCCAACTTTGCCAATAATTTCTCCTTTTTTAATAAAATCTCCTTCTTTTAAATTTTGATTAATTTCAGAAAGGTGAGCGTAAAGAGAATAAATATCTTTATCATTGATATTATGTTCAACAATTACTACATTCCCTAACCCATGATCGTCTTTTCCATTTCTTACAATTTTGGCAACTTTACCATCATAAATGTTATAAACATTTAAATCTTTAGCATCAGGATTTGGTGCTAAATCAACTCCAGCATGTTGAAGATAATCAATTGATCTATTTTGCCAATTAAACCAAGAAGTTCTTAGAGGGTTATTAAATCTTTGTCTTATATAAAATTCATCTTTATTAACAGGAAAAACAAAATCTTCTTTTAATTTAAAATCATCTAAGTCCTTATAAGAGATAATTAAATCACCAGATTTTACTTTTTCAAAAAATTCTTTAGCAGGCTTTGACCAAAGACGAATGCAACCACCAGTAAAATCACTGTTAACTTTTTCACCATTTAAATAATAAGGAATTTCATGAATAAAAAAATCTTCATACATTTGAACAGCATAATTCATATAAACAGGAAAAATTGAAGAAATATGTTTTTCTTTTTTAATGCCAACCCGAAAATATCCTGTTGGTGTTTGATACCAAACTCCTTCAGGAGCTTGATAAGCAATAGGAATAACTTCTTTTAATTTTCCATTTTCAAAAAAATAAATTTTATTTTTAGATAAATTAATTTCCCAAACGCGAGATTCATAAATTTTTGGTTTGAGGTTTTGATAAGAATTTTCAAAATTATAAAAATTTTCGCTATGTATTAAAACAGCTTCTTTGGTTAGATTTAAAAAGAAAAAAGTAAATAAGATCAAAATGAAAAAAAGAGAAATGAACAATTTAAATTTCATTTTTGTTTATTATAATCTATTTTCTAAAAACAATAGTTATTTCTCCTTTTAATTTTCTTTTTTCTAAAATTTTGATGATTTCATCTAAATCTCCTCTTAAATATTCTTCATAAATTTTTGATATTTCTCGAGCAATAACGATTTTTCCTTCTTGAAAAACCTCTTTTATAACCATTAAAGTTTTCAAAATTCTTTTTGGAGATTCATAAAAAACTATAGTTGCTTCTATATCTTTAAATTTTTCTAGATAATTTTTAAGTCCTTTTTTCGGCAAAAACCCTAAAAACAAAAATTTGTCAAGAGGAAGCCCTGAGGCAACTAAGGCGGTTAAAAAAGCGGAGGGACCAGGCAAAACTTCAATTTCAATGTTATTTTCTAAGCAAGCTTTAATTAATTTATAACCAGGATCGGATATGCTTGGCATTCCAGAATCAACGACCAAAGCAGAGTTATGTTTCTTTAAAATCTCTAAAAGATAAGGAATTTTTTCTTCCTCCCTCGGAGCAAAATAAGAAATCAGCTTTTTATTTTTAATTTGATAGTGATCAAGCAAAATTTTCGTTCTTCTTGTATCTTCACAAAAAATATAGTCAACTTCTTTAAAAATCTCTAAGCTTCTTAACGTGATATCTTTTAAATTTCCTATAGGTGTTGGGATAACGTAGAGTTTGCCCATAAAATTTCAATAGGACATTATTTTTAAAATTTCTATCACTTTTACATTTTGCATTTCAGAAGACGATTCTTTACCTTCAATTTTTACAAATTTATTATTAAATGAATCTAAATTAAACTTTTCAGAAAAAGCAAAAAGGACCTCGTTGGGAGTAAAAAACAAAAATTCATATTTATTAAATATCTTCATCGGCATTTTAAGAAGATAGCCTTTATATTTATTTAACTTTATTTTTGCCTCATCGACAGAAATTATTGAAAAATATGGTGATGAAGCTTCTTTAAGAATTTTATTAGAAAAAGCATTTTTAAGTTCTATTTTAAAGAAATAAGAGTTTGATGGTGAAAAAGAAAGAGGTATCTTAAAATTAAAATTATAATTTTCTCCTGGTATAAATGGAATTACTTCTTCTTTTAAAGGCGATGAAGTAATATTGAGGTGATAAAGTTTTACGTGCCAAAAATAAGGCACTCTGTATTCAGGATCATTAACCTCAATAAAAGTTATTTTTTCGGGAAGCTCTAATTTCCAATTAAGTCTTAAATTATCTTCAGGTTTAAATTTAGATTTATTTGTGGGAAAGATAATATTAATTTTTCCTCTTAAAAGTTTTTGATCAAAATAATTTATTTTGTGAATAAAAGAAAGAAGTTTTAAAAAAACCTGGTTAAGTTCTGGTTCAGGAATAGAAATTTGAGCAAAAGAAAGTTGAGTAAAAAATAAAAGTATTAAAAAAGATATTAAGAATTTTCTCATTTTAGTTATATTTTAAATTTTTTTTAATATAAATCAAAGCTCCGTAGATGCCTGCTTTTTCTTTAAGATTTGAAAAGGTAATTTTAGGTTTCAAATTAAATGGAAAAAATTTTTTAAAACTGTTTAGAAGAATTTTTTTGTTTAAACTTTGAATTAAAGAGCCATTTAAAATAATCGCTTCTGGTGACCAAAAAAGACTCACATTAACCAAAAAAGCACTTAAAACTTCTGAATAAAAACTCCATATGCTTTTATCTTTAATTTCTTCTGGCTTTTTATTAAAAATTTTTTCTATGGCTCTTCCAGAAAAAATATTTTCAAATTCAAAAAATTTTTTATCAATTTCCCAATTAACAATTTTTACACCTCCCACTCCTGTTCCTAAAGTAATATAAGCGAAAATATGAAATCTTTTTCCTTTACCAAAATAAGCCTCTCCTAATCCTTCTAAAGCAGAGTCATTTTCCAATAAAACTTGGCATTTCAAAATTTTTTCTAAATCTCTTTTTATGTTTTTATTTTCAAAATCTTTTAAATTAGGAGCATAAATAAGTTTATTTTTACTTTGATTAAAAACACCAGGAAGACCAAAAGAAGCTAATTTTATTTTTAGAGAAGAAAATTTATTTTTGAAAAATTTTAAAAAATCAATATAGTTATGTAATGTGTTTAAGATCTCTATTTTATCTATTTTTTCAAAATTTTTACTTAAACCTATTTTTGTTTTTGTAGCTCCTACATTAACTAAAATATACATTTAATCCTCTTTTTTCAAATGAGAACCAATTACTAAAGCTAAAGAAATAATAGTTAAATTTTTAATTATATATTGACCTTCAAGTGTTGGCACTAAAAATTTTTGCCATGTAATTTGAGGTAAAAGAAAAAGAGGTAAAGCCACAATAATCATATGTAAAATCAAAAGAAAAATAGCTATCCTCTCTATTTTAGGAATTAGAAATAAAATACCAATAAGCATTTCAAAAGCACCGAAAAATTTCATAAAGAAATTAAAAGAAATAAATGGTAAAGTTTTGTTGAGTAAAGATTCTACAAGTGGTGAAGCAGGAGATAAATTTAAAACCTTAAGTAAACCAAAATAAAAAAAGATAATGAAAATAGAAATTCTACTAAATGGTTTCCAAACCTTTTTTAAAAATTTGATTATAAATTCATCGATAAATTGAAACATTACTCAATTAAAAAGAGGTTTGTTAATTGATGATATTTTCTCTCTATCTTAGAATTAAATACAAAAAACATAATTTCACAAGTTGGAAAAATAACCAATCTTTTCAAATGACCTGAAATTGTTTTTAAATTTTTATTCCCTAAAGTAGCATGAATATGAAGATAAAGATGATTTTCTTTCAAAGTTAAATTACCTATTAAACTAGATATTTCTAATTGTTTTTTAAATTTAAACCAATCATAATCTTTTTTCTTTTCATTATATCTTCCAATTTCACATTCTTTACAAGCACCAATACCATAAAAAAATCCAGATTTAATATTATTTTTTTCTGCAAATTTAATTAATGATTCGAAGGTTTCTTCATTTGGTTCTATTCTCAAAAGATACTGATTTTTACTTATTTTTTTAACTACCATTTTTATATCCTCTTATTTTAATTTCGACTTTAATCTACTTTTGGTAAGGTAATACCTTTTTGGCCTTGATATTTTCCTTTTCTATCTGCATAAGAAACTCTACAGGGTTCGTCAGCTTCTAAAAAAATAATCTGGGCTATTCCCTCATTAGCATAAATTTTTGCTGGAAGAGGAGTAGTGTTAGAAATTTCAATAGTGATAGTCCCTTCGAATTCTGGTTCAAGAGGTGTGACATTAACAATAATTCCGCATCTTGCATAACTTGATTTTCCTAAAACAATTCCTAAAACATTTCTCGGAATTCTAAAATACTCTACTGATCTTGCTAAAACAAATGAGTTTGGAGGGACAATACAAAATTTCCCTTTATGTTTTATAAAATAATTTTTTCTAAAATTTTTAGGATCAACTATTTCTGTTGGATAAGCATTATGGAAGATATAAAACTCATTAGCAACTCTCATGTCATAACCATAACTTGAAAGACCATAGGAAATTTTTCCTTTACTCACTAATTTCTCAACAAAAGGCTCGATCATTTTATGCTTTCTTGCCATATGTTTTATCCACTCATCGTTTTTTATACCTGCCATAATTTCATTTTAACAAATTTTTATTTAATTATTTATTTAATTTAATATCGAAAAGTACGACGTCTCGATATTAAGTCTTATTTTATTATTTCTATAACTTTGTTTACTGGTTGGGGCGAGGTAATAATTAGAGCTTCTTTTGTTTTCAGAATTGATGGTAAATAATCTTTTTTAATAACTTTATCATCATCTAGCCAATAAATATCTAAATCAACAAAAGTATTCTGATTCCAAAAACTCCTAATTTGCTTATTAGGAAAAACAAAAATCATACCATCATAATCTACAGGTTTTTTAACAAACATCAGACCTTTTTGCCATTCTTCCGGAGTTTTTGCTTCTCTAAATAAATAGATTTTATTTTCCAGTTCATAAGGTACTAATCTTTCGCTCATTTTTTCTATTTGAAAATTTTCATTCAAATAAAACTTTCTAAAATATATATTTTCGATTTTTTTATTTTTAATATAAATCTCAACCCCGCCCCCCATCATTGTTTCTTGTGAAAAATTTTGATCAAAAATAAAATTGCCTAAGGAATAAAAAATGAATCGGCCTTTATACTTTTCGATATCTTGAATAACATGCGGATGGTGGCCAATAACTAAATCTGCTCCAGAATCAATTGCTAATTTTGCTAATTTCCTTTGTCTTTCATTAGCTAATTTTTGATATTCTTCTCCCCAATGGAAACTAACAATTAAAATATCAACATTTTCTTTAGCTTTTTTAATTATTTCACTCAAATTTTCGTTTACAACCGAAATGCCGACTTTATTTTTTCTAACATCTAAATGTTTCAAAAAATCAGAAAAACTTAATAATCCTATTTTTATTTCTTCTTTTTCGATGATTAATGGTTCATAAGAATTGCCAAAATACAGAATATTATTTTTATCTAAATTTTTTAAAGTATCTTCAAAGGCAACTTTGCTATAATCAAAAATATGATTGTTAGCTAAATTTACTATATTTATATTTGACTCACTTAAGGCTTTAGCTACTTCAGGTTTCATTCTAAAAGAATATTTATTTCCTACTTTAACTCCGTTTTCGGAAACAGGACCTTCTAGGTTACCTACAACGTAATCAAAACTTTTTAAATAATCAAGAATATTTATAAAAAGAAAATTATATTTTTTATTTAAATCTTTAATTTTTCTTTCTACTGATCTTGTCATCATAATATCACCTACTAAAAGAATCTTTATTTCTTTAAAATTTTGATGCTCTTTTTTATTAAAATTAAAATTATATTTTCCTGTAGGTAAAAGTTTAGGAATTATAAGTAAAATAAAAAGTAATAATAAAAATAATAAAAAAACTTTAAGCTTCATCTTAAATGATAATAATTAAATGATAATAAAAGTAAAAACACATAAAAATAAACAAGTGATTGATATTACAGAAATTATAAATGATTTTCTTAAAAAAGAAAAAGCAGAAAATGGTTTAATTTATCTTTTTGCTTTACATACCACTTGTGCTTTAACAACAGCTGATTTAGATCCAGGAACTGATCTAGATATGTTAGATGCTTTTGAAAATATTATTCCTGAGTTGAAATATCGTCATCCTCATGATCCTTCACATGTTGGTGATCATATTATGTCTTCAATTATTGGCACATCTCTTTTACTTCCCTTTGAAAATCAAAAACTTATTTTAGGAACTTGGCAAAGGGTTGTTTTAATAGAATTTGATGGCCCTAGAGAAAGAGAGATTTATGTAAGAGTAATATAAAATTTTAAAAAAATAAAAATTGCTTATCTTCTAACTTTTTTTGTTTTTTCATTAAAACGTTTTTCACCAATTATTTTACGAACAATTTCTACAATTTGTCTTTGAATTTCTGGATCGCTTAAAAGCTGGGCAACATATACTTCTCTTCTAATATGATAATAATCTGGTGCTTCTTGAGGAAATCTTATTTCCACATTTCTAAACCTTGGATTGTTAGGATCAAAATTATTCGGAATAGTAATTTCTACAGGATAATACTTTCCTGATATTTCTAATGTTGATATTATAACTTTCATTTTATTAATCTTCTTACTATTCTATTAAACTTCTTACCTCTATCAAATTCATTTTTAAATTTTTCAAAAGAAGCTGAGGCGGGAGAAAATAATATCGCTGATGAATGCGGATTTTTTAGCAGATTGATATTGCTTGCTATCTCTTTTAAATCCTCAAAAATATTTTCTTTTTTTAAATGATAATTAATTTTCTTTAATTCTTTAATTAACTTTTTTGTGGCGCTTCCATTAAGCAAGATTAAATTTTCTGGTTTAATTTCTTTTTTAATTTTTTTAGCTAAATCTTTAAAATCTAAATTCTTATCAGTTCCTCCTGTAATCAAAATTAAATTTTTATATTTTTTAAATCTATCAATAGCATTGATTGTTGCTTCAGGAGAAGTAGAGCAAGAATCATTAACAATTATCAAATTTTTACTTTTATAAATAATTTCTTGTCTAAATTCTGGAGTTTTTAGATTCAAAACAAAATTTTTAAGCTTTTTAATTTTATTTTGAGGATTCTTTATGTTCTTAGATTTTAAATAAAGATAAATAGCTAAAATTGCAAAAAGAAGATTGTAAAGATTATGATTTCCGTAAATTTCTTTAAATTTTTTTACAGAAAACAATTCATATTCTTCGTATTCTTTTCTTAAATTTGACAATATATCGTTAATAAAAATCTTTTCATCTTTAATATAAATACCCTGTTTTGGTTTTTTATTCAAAGAAACAAAATAAACTTGACTTTGAGGTTTAAGACTTAAAAAGAACTTTGTCCATTCATTATCTAAATTTAAAATTAAATAATCATTTTCAGTTTGATTTTGAAAGATTCTTGCTTTAACAGAGGCATATTCTTCAAAATTTGAATATCTGTTTAAATGATCGTTATAAATATTGGTGATAATAGCAATTTTAGGTGATTTTAAAGCTTTTTCATAAAATTCAAGTTGAAAAGAAGAAAGCTCTAAAACAGAAACAGTCTTTTCTTTTGTTTTATTTAAAATTTTAAATAAACTTTTTTCTGGCTGGTTTCCTCCTAGTAAAATTGGAAATTTTAAAATTTTCTTTAACAACTCATAGGTCCAAGTAGTTGTCGTCGTTTTCCCTCTTGTTCCAGTAATAGAAATAATATCTCCTTTGGCATATTTAAAAAATAAATAACAATCATTAACAATTTCTTTATTTTTTTCTCTTGCATATTTTACCCATTCACTTTTATAACTTACTCCAGGATTAAAATAAACAATATCAACTGAATCAATATCTTTAAACCTATGTTTACCTAAAATATATCTAGCTTTGATATTTTTTAATTTCAAAAGAGATGGTTGGAGTTCTTTCTTTGTTTTTTTATCAGTAATCACAATTTTTGCTCCATTTTTATAAAACCATTTAACTGCTTGAACACCACCACCTAAAATTCCTAAACCGAAAATTAAAACTTTTTTGCCTTCAAATAATCTACTTTTCATTTTTCAAAGAATTTATCTCTTAACTTTTTATATTTTATTGAAACTTTCAAAAAATTATTTTTATCTATTCTGAAATTCTTTAGAAACTTAATAAATTCTTCTTTTTCTTTTTTTATGTTTTCATAATTATTTAAAAAAATTTGATTCCACATATAAGGGTTAGAACTTACAAGTCTTGTTACTGTTTTAAAACCTGTGCCAGCATATTTTAGATATTCATTATTTTTTTCGTAAACATAAGCAAAAAGATAGAGCGTTAAAAGATAATTAAAATGCGAAATTCTGGCTATTATTTTGTCATGATCTTTTGAAGATAAAATAAATGGTTTACTTCCTAAAATTTTTGTAAAATTAGAAACAAAACTTATAGAAAATTTACTATTCTTTTTATGTGGAGTTATTATCCAAGGATAGTTTATAAAAAGCCCTATTTTACTATTTTCAAAACCTGTTTTATGCCACCCTGCCATGGGGTGAGTTCCTAAAAATTCTATCTTATTATTTGATAAAACTTCAAATTCATTAACAATGTTTTCTTTTATACTTCCTGTATCAATAACTAAAATACCCTTTTTTATTTCACTTTCAAAATTTTTTATTTTTTTTGCTATAGGAATAATTATTTCTATTGGTGTACTTAAAACAATAAGATTTGAATTTTTAACTAAAGTTTTAAGATCTAAAATTTTATCTATAATTTTATTTTGATAAGCTTTTTTAGAGTCTCTATCTTCGAAAAAACCAAAAATTCTTATTTCTTTATCAATATATTTTAATGTTTTCGCTATTGACCCTCCTATTAAACCTAAACCTATAATTCCAACATCTCTAATTTTTATTTTTTGTTTTTTCAAAATTCTTGCTTTTTTACTGATATTAAAAATTTTTTCGTAAAAATCAGGAAGATATTCTCGAAGTAAATCATCGTGAATTTTAAAAAGTAAATTGGTAATTATTTCTTTTTCTCTTTTTTTAGAAGTAAGAGGAAGTTTTAGTTTATCTTTTAAAGAATTAATTTTATGAACCATAGAAAGTCTTTTTTCTAAAAGTTTTACAATCTTTAAATCAACTTTATTAATTTTTTCTCTAAACTCCTTAAGTTTCTTAATTTTCATCTTAGATCTCCTTATTTTCGGGACTTTTGACAACTTCTATAAGTAAATTATCTATAATAAATGGCCATAAATCCAAAGGACAAAAACTTAAAAATCTTAAAAGGGTATGAATTGAAATTTTTGAATTTTCGGAAAAAGATAAAAGTAGTCTTTCTATGCTATCGAAAACTTTTATAAGTAATTTTAAAAATTTAAATTTTAATCTTAAATTTATTACTGTTATCCCCAATCTTCCTGGAAATATTTCTGGTGGTTCTATTATTCTAAATTTTTTCATAATTTCATAAATTTCTTTTTTCTTTAATATTTCTAAATATATTTGGGGTGGCTCTATTATTCCTAATTCTTTCATAATTTCATAAAAAAATTTCATAATCTCTTCTTCAGGAATAACACCTTTCATAATATTCCTTAATTCATTTTTAAGGGCTTCATATATTTCTATAAAAAAATTACTATATTCATTAAAATAAGGCTCAAGGTAAGAAAAAATAATATTTTTTAATTGTGATATTAATTTTTTTATATACTTTACATATTCTTCTTTATCTCTAAAAATAATCCTTGGTATAGGCCTGTTGGGTGAAATATATAAGCGTGTATAATAGTAAGATAAAAATTTATCTATTATTTCTTGCATAATTCGAGTTGAAAATAAAAAATAGTTTAGCAAAAAATTTTCTATAAAAATTGAGATTAATCTTTTTATTTCATTACGTATTTCATCATTTTTTATATTTTCAAAATTTATATAATTAACAAAACTCGTTCCAATATTTTCTTCGGAGATGTTAAAAAAAGGATTAGATATTATATCAAATTTATAAAAATTTTTATAAAGTAAATGGAAAAACTCTTCTAAAAATAAATTTTGCATACGGAAAGATCTATTTTCAAAATTTTCTTGATATATTCTATCTTTCGGGTATTTTATAGCAATAAAATCAGCCGTTGCCTTTCCTCGTATTTTTTCAGAGCCAAAAACTTTCTCTAAAAATTTTTTTGGAGCATTTTCTGAAATGATAAATAAAATTCCTAGAGGGATCGTTTCTACTCTTACATTTTTCTTTATTTCTTCTATAATATCTTGTTCAAATAGAGTTAAATCAATTTCTAAATACTCTTCCAATAATCTCAAGGTATCACCGTCTTCAAGATCTTTGGCAATTGATTCTTGTTTGTCATAATACTTCTCTATAAATTGATTAATAAAAAAATTTTGTTCCTCAGTAAACCTAAAAATATTATTAAATTTTTCAACTATTTTTTTAACTTCTTCTTTAGGAAAAAGGGGGTCGATTAAAAATATTTTCATAAGAAAATGTTCTAACATTGCTATTGCGTCAATTTTTAACATTAATGAAAATAATGCTCTTCTTATTAATTCGTCAGTAATAATAACAGAATCACTTTTACTCTCCCACCATACATTAAATTCTTCAATAATAGATTTATCTCCTAAAATTTTTTCTTTTGCTTTTAAAAATTCTTCAATCTCACCTAAGATGTATGGAAGGCTCATTCTTCTTAAAATTCTTCTCCCTTCTTCAAAATTTTTAGAGTAAATAAGTAAATAATTTAAAATAGTTCTTATAGAAAGAAAATGCCGTGCAGCTGCATTTTCTGGTCTTAATAATTCAATTTTTTTCATATCGATTTAATATAAGATGGTAATTAAAATTAAAAAATCATTTTTTTAAATTATCTATCCCAATTCTTTACATTTTAAATTATAATTTTAAATAAAAGAGAAATAAAAGGAAAAACGGGATGTGGCCTAAAGGTAAGGCGCCAGCTTCGGGTGCTGGAGATTGCGGGTTCGAATCCCGCCATCCCGACAAATAATAATGAGCTATTTATTAGCGTTTTATAGGTACATTTTTATAGTGATATTATTTTTTTAAATTCTTCTATCATGGGTACCTCTTCGGGATCAATTTCATATTCTTTAGCAAGATAAAAAGAGGTCCAATCAGCTAAAATCAAGGAGGAGAAAATTTTATGAAATTTATTTTTACCCTCAAGAGTTATAACTTCTGTTTTTAAACCTCTTTCTTCATACAAATTTTTTAAAACCTTCATTCTTTTTTGAATTTTGGGATGATCTTCTTCATCAAATAAAAGTAAAAAAATAAAATTTTGAGAAAGATGATAAGTTGTTTCTTTAATATCAAAACCTACCATCTCATTATGATTAAGTTCAGGAAAAACATTATAAAAAGCAGGAATTTTTCCTGTTTCATTAAATTTGATTTTCCAGTTATAAGAAATAGCTTGATTTGCCTCTGAAGAATAAATTATTGGAATTTTATTTTTAATTTTTTTAGCCAATTCTCTTCCCTGCTTTTCAAAATCTTCGGGTTTTAAAATTTGAGCAAGCTCGCTAATTTCTTCAAGTTCTTTTTCTTTGCCCAAAACTTTTAAAAGTGCCTTGATATGAAAGCCTAAAGCTAAACGAGGTTGGACTTTTGGTTCTGGCAACTTGACAAAAGGGATATTATACTTTTTACTTAGCTCCAAAAGCTTACCATCATAAGTTATAGAAACCATCTTAAGATTTTTCTTTAAAGCTAAATTAAAAGAATAAAGAACTTCCTCAGTATTACCAGAATAAGAATTTAAAATGATGAGACTATTTTCTAAAGTTTCTTGAGAAAGAGATGGTAAGCCATAATTTTTATGAATAATGATATTAAAACTTGAATTATAAGAGTTTAAAATATCGGCAGCAAGATGTGATCCACCCATCCCAACAGCAATAAAATTTTTAATTCCTTCCAAAGATAAATTACCTTCTATTTGAGGTTCATATTCAAACTGCTTATTAAAATTTTTTATCACTTCATAAATTGACATTTATTTTAGCTTTTTAATTAATATCTCTCTTAAAACAACTAAAATCCTAAAACCATCATCGGGTGAATATTTTTTCATAAATTCTTTTAATGTTGATTTTTATTTTATTTTCAATTTTTTTAATAATTCGTCTGGACCAACTTTTATTTTGGGCAATTTTGGTTATGTGTCTAATCCATCATTTTTAAATCTTGGAAAGAGATGAAAATGGAAATGAAAAACAGATTGTTGCCCATCTTTACCACTTGCATGTAATAGATTTACTCCGGTGGCCCCTATTTTCTTTTTATATGCTAAAGCCAATTTTTTAGCAGTTATTGCAAGTTTGGAAAATATCTTTTCTGGAATATCATAAAGATCCTTGTAGTGTTTCTTAGGAACAATTAAGGTATGGCCATAAACTTGGATTGTCTTAGGTAAAAAACAAATAACATCTTTGTCATCATAAACAATTCTTGCCGGCTCTTTTCCTTTTATTATCTTGCAAAACACACAATTTTTCATATTTTAAATTTTAATTCAAAATTTATTAAAAATTTAGTCTCGGCTTAAGACATCGTTATATGTTAAAATTTAATTATGAAAAATTTGAGAGTTTGGGAATATAAATTAACTAAAAATTGAAAACCAAAGAATGATTTTGAATGAGTGTCGTATTTGATTATAAAAATTTCTAAAATGAAAATTTTAGTTACAGGAGGAGCGGGATTTATTGGTAGTAATTTGGTTGATAAATTAATTGATGATGGTTATAAAGTTTTTGTTATTGATAATCTCTCTTCGGGCAAAAAAGAAAACCTAAATAAAAAAGCAATTTTTTATAGAGCTGATATTTGTCATTTAAATAAAATTTTGTCATTATTTAAAGATATCGATTATGTTTTTCATTTAGCAGCTAATCCTAAAGTTGTTTTCTCTGTAAAAAATCCAATTGAAAGTCATAAAGTCAATATTGATGGTACTTTAAATGTTTTGTATGCAAGTTACAAAAACAAAGTCAAAAGATTAATTTTTGCTTCAAGTTCTGCGGTTTATGGAGATATTAAAAAATTACCTCTAAAAGAAAATATGATACCAAAACCAATTTCTCCTTATGGGCTTCACAAATTAATTGGCGAATATTATTGTAAGTTATTCTCAACTCTTTACAATTTAGAAACAGTCTGCTTAAGATACTTCAACGTTTATGGGCCAAGAATGGATCCTGAAGGACCTTATGCTTTAGTTATTGGAAAATTTTTAAAACTTAAAAAAGAAAATAAACCCTTAACAATTTATGGAGATGGAAAGCAAACAAGGGATTTTGTTTATGTCGATGATGTGGTTAAGGCAAATATTTTAGCAATGAAAAGCAGAAAAGTTGGTAATAGCGAAATTATTAATATCTGTTATGGTAAAAATTATTCAATAAATTATATTACCAGGCTTATTGGAGGAGAAAAAATTTATCTACCAGTAAGAAAAGGCGAAATGAAGCATACTTTGGGAGATAATTCTTTAGCGAAAAAACTTTTAGGCTGGAGGCCAAAAATTAGTTTAGAAGAGGGGATAAAAAGATGTAAAGAATATTTTAATTCGGATTTATAATTTAAAAATAATGAAAATATCGGTTGTTATACCATGTTATAACGAAGAAAAAACAATAGAAAAGGTAATAAAAAACATTCCTCAAGATGTTTTTGAAATCATTGTAGTTGATAATAATTCTACAGATAAAACTGCTGAAATTGCTAAAAAATTAGGAGCAAAAGTTGTCAAAGAAAAAAGACAAGGTTATGGCTATGCTCTTCAAAGAGGATTTAAAGAGGCACAAGGAGATATTGTCGTAACCCTAGATGGAGATGGTCAATATCCATCAGAAAAAATTAATGAACTTATAAATTATTTTCTTGAAAATAATTTAGATTTTTTAAACTGTTCTCGTTTTCCTTTGCAAAACCCATCATCAATTCCTTTTTTCAGAAAAATCGGTAATTATTTTTTTAATTTTATTATTTTTATTTTATTTGGTATAAAAACCAAAGATTCCCAATCAGGAATGATGATTTTTAAAAAAGAAATTTTAAAAAAAATTAATCTTGAAAGTGGAGATATGTCTTTATCAGAAGAATTAAAAATAAAAACAATTCTAAATGGTTTTAAATATGAAGAAATAAATATCCCTTATTATCCAAGAGAAGGGAAATCTAAGTTGATACCCTTAAAGCATGGTTTTATAAATTTGAATTTCTTATTTAATCTCTGGCTTCAAATAGATAAAAATAAAATTTTAATTCTCATTTTTTATTTAGCTACAGCAATTTTAGTTTTTTCTTATTTAGCTTCTTTTAATTTAAATAAAGAATTTTATAATGTCACATCCGATGTTAATGGCGAAAATGGTTTAGCAGTTTTAAACTGGTTAAATGTTGGAATTTTAAATTTAAAATTTGGTAAATATGTAAATGGTTATTTAGAAAAAGAAAATTTTAATTTTCAAGAAATAAGAAAAGATTTTTACACACATCATCCGGTATTTTATCTTTTCCCTACTTATTTTCTTTATAAAATTTTTGGTATTAGCGAAATAACTACACGAGGGGGTGTTTTTATTATGTTTTTAATAGGATTAATATTTTTATTTTTTGCTATTTATAAAATTTCCAAAGGCCTAATTTTTACTTTTTTAAGTTCTTTAATTTTAACCCTATTGCCAGCTTTTGTATATTATGGAACGACTTTTGAACTAGCTGTTTTTGGTTTACCTACAGCATTAATAACCTTTTCTCTTTTTATTTATTATTTAAACGCCAAAAAAGAAATTTATTTTTATTTACTTATATTCTCAATATTTTTAGGAGGTTTAATGTCTTGGTTTTATTTCTTTATGCCCGCTTCAATTTGGTTTTATCTTTTAATTTTTGAAAGAAATAAAGAGTTCTTAGATCAAAGAAAAAAACTTTTAATTTGGCTTCCTATTATTTCTACCTTTGTCTTTTCTTTAAATCTTTGGCATATTTATATACTTAAAGACTTAGATGGATTAATAGATTTAAAAAATGCTTTTTTAGAAAGATCGGAAAAATTTCCTTTAATTCCTTGGATCAGAACTCTTCAATTTAGATTAGATCATGCCTACACAAAATTTTTCCTTCTTTTTTCTTTAGCGGGTTTGTTTTTCTTTTTTACAAAATTTCAAAAATATAAAATATTTTTACCTCTGTTGTTAATGCCTGTTCTAAATACCATAATTTTTTCTCAATGGGTCACCCATCCTTTTGGAGTTATTTTCTTTGCTCCGATAATATCAACTTTAACAACTATTTTTCTTAAAGAATCGGCTTTAAATGTCAAAAATAATTTTTTGAAAATAACAATTTTAATTTTATTTTTAATTTTTTCTTCTTATTTTTCTTATAAAGGAATTAGTTTTTGGATAAACAAATTTTTGATTTTAGATCCAAACGATATTAAACTGCTCAAAGAAATCAAAAAACAAATTAATAATAATGAATTATGCTTAGGTAAAAATGATATGGGTCTTTATTATGGAGGAATTGTTATGTGGTATTTAAGAAAAAATATTCTTTTTTCGCCAGATTGTTTAGAAAAAGAAAGCATTAAATATGCTTTGATTTTCAATCCTCAATTTGGAGAATTTTATCAAAAAGAAGCAATAAATTTTTTAAATAAAGGCTTTGGACTAATTGGTTGTTCTGGGTATTTTTGTATACTATCTAAATGAAGGATTTAATTAAATTATTAAAATATGGAATTGGCGGTGGCTTAGCTTTTCTAATTACTTTATTTTTAACTTATTTTCTAACAGAGAAAATTAAAATATATTACTTAATTTCTGCTATTTGGGGATATATTATTGGCCTCTTTATCAATTTTTCCTTTCAAGCTTTTATAACTTTTCAAACAAAGACTAAATTTTACTTTCAAAGATTTTTTAGATTCGTTTTATTCCAATTAATTGGTTTAGTTTTTTATACATTATTATTAGCTTTTTTTACTGAAATTTTAAACATTTATTATCTTCTCTCTTTGATTTTATCCTCTGGTTTGACTTATATATTAAATTTCTATTTAGCAAAAAATTTTGTTTTTAATTAAATTTTTTTATTGCACTACTACTCTGAGTTCTCCTTTTTTAACATTGCTTAAGGGCCAATAAGATTCAATAATGAAATCTTTATCTGCTAAAAATTCAACATTTGTACTTTGCCCTGGTTTGATAGGATCAGTCTTGAATTTTTCACTTCTAAAATCTAAACCATTGTAATAGACATTATCTGATTTTACATAAATATAAAGCACTACTTTTGCTCCCTTAGGAACTTCAATAACTGATGGATAAAATCCAGTATCATCTGCTTCAACCTTTGCTTCTGTCAGAGTTTGTGTTTGAATTGTTGGAGTTTTTACAGGACATCTTTCTGTTTTTACCCATCCTGAAGGAACATCGCAAGGAGTTGGAAATTCTCTGCATTCTAATGGATTTTGAGGATTATAAGCTAGAGTAATGACTTGAATACAAACTCTTGGCGTTGAAGTAACTGGTAATTTTGGTTCAAGAGGAGGGGGTATAGGCATTGGCCGAGATAATGGTTTAGGAACAAAAACAATTTTTCTTACAATCAAAGCATCAATGCTGTTGTTATCTTTATCCATAAAACCATAAACATTTATTTTGTCTCCAACCTGAAAGTCTTCTAATTTAGCTCTTTGTCTATTTCTTTGAAGTAAAATTGTATCTTCAGTAATTTGAATAGCTAATTCTTTTTGTAAAATTGATCTTCTCAGCTCTAAAGCACAGGGCAGAGATGTTGCACTTTCTTCTGATTCAAAAAATAAACATTTCCAACCAAGATCTCGAACAGCAAAAAAGATTGCTTTAACATTTTCAATTCCTGGATTAAGTAAAATTCTTGTTATTCTTAAATTATTAAGCTGAACAATGACATCATCACTTCGATCTTCATCAGGTAAAATTGGCCTAATAATTTCTGGAGTAATTGGTTCTGTTTTAACATCTTCTGGCAAAGCTGATTTTACTCCCTTAGGAAGTTTAACCGGGACTGGAACAACTTTTTGCTCTACAGGAAGAGCTCCTGGTGCTTCTTCTATTTTCTTTTCTTCTTTAAGAGAAGCTGGAACTTGAATTTGACCTTTTTGAATTAATCCTTGTAAGAGATC
>DAINRM010000011.1:0-10743 GCA_036741875.1 Patescibacteria group bacterium
GAAAGAATAAAAGAAATTGGTCTAAGAAAAGCAATTGGGGCAAAAAAGAAAGAAATTTTACTTCAGTTTTTAATAGAATCAATTATTTTAACATTAATCGGAGGAATATTGGGAATAATTTTAGGAAGTTTGATATCTATTGGTGTTTCTAAATTTGCTAATATTACCTCTCAAGTTTCTTTATTCTCAATTTTTCTTTCTTTAACATTTTCAACATTAGTTGGTATCATTTTTGGTTATTGGCCAGCAAAAAAAGCAGCCAATCTTGATCCTATTGTTGCCTTAAGGTATGAATAAAAATACTTTTAATAAAAAAATTAAATTATAATTATGTATTATTAATACATGATGAAAAAAAATTTAGGGAAAATAGACAGATTAATAAGATTTATATTAGCTTTAATTTTGTTTTATATGTGCATTAATTTTATTTTTAGCAATATATTTATAAGTATAGTTTTGTTTCTAGCAAGCTTAGCTCTTTTATTTAATTCAATAACTGGCTACTGTGGATTATATAGCGTCTTAGGCATAAGCACTAATAAAAAATGTAACGTTTCAGACGAAAAATAAACTAAAAAATTGATTACTTTAATCTAAATTATAGTTTATTAACTTTTTCTACATATTTATCTATATCAAATTTTCTTTTTAGTCCTTCATCGCTCATATATCTTACCTTGCCAAAAATTTTTCTTTCTTTAAAGGGTCTATCAAAAGATCCAAAACACCAAGATATTCCTGCATAGCCATTAGGATCTCTACCATCAAGTTCATATTTGTCATTCAAATAGCACGCTATATCAAAAGCTTTTTTAGGATCATCAGTCCATTCTATTATTTTTTTACACCAATACATCCTCATGTAATTATGCATTTTACCTGTTTTTAACATTTCAAGTTGGGCTGCATTCCAATATTTATCATGTGTTTTAGCGTTTTCTAAATCTTCAATTGAATAAATATAATCTCTCTTATCTTTTTTATGTTCTTCTAGTGTATTTCTTGCCCAATATGGTATGCCTTCATATTCATTATATTGTTCGTTATAATAGCAAAAATTTCGTGCTAATTCTCTCCAGACTATTAATTCATTAAAAAAACTTTTTACATTTTCATTTTTCAATGAATAATTCCTTAAAATTTCTAAACATACCTTAACAGGAGATATATTGCCAAAATGCAGATAAGGACTTAAATTAGACTGATAATCAAAAGCCGGATTCGATCTTAACTCTTTATATCTATGGAGCTTTTCGTTTATAAATATTTTTAATTTACTTTCCGCCTCATTTTCACCTCCAACAAAATAATTGCTTGGTTTTACTGATTTATCTATGTTTAAAATACTTAAATATTCTTCAACTTTTTTATAATTTAATTCATTAAAGTCAAAATCATATTTATTAGATTTAATATGAGGTTCAAATTTATAAATTGGTTTTATAAATTCATTCAATTTGTTATTAATTTTAGGCCTGATAGTTCTAGCATAAGGTTCTTGTTTATGAGACACAATTTTTAATGGAACAACCACATCATTATCAACTTCGAAAACAGTAGTATTTAAATTTTCGCCTAAAATTTTGTTTATTTTTCTTTGGTATTTTAAATAACCTTTTTCTAAAATAAGACAAAATATATCTTTAGATTTCTCTAAAATTTTTTTATAAGGGGGTATTTCAGTCTTTTCTATTATAAATTTAATACCTCTTTCTTCTATAAGTTTTTTTGCATTTAAAATACCTTCGATCATAAACTTATAATATCTTAGATTAGAAAATTTATAATAATCAGTAATAGGACAATAAACTATTAATGGTTTTTTATACTCATTTGATAATTTAATACTAAACTCTAAGGCATAATTAAAATCTTCTCTCAGGCTAAGTCTCATATAATATAAAATATAATCACCACCTATATTAAATGTTTTTTCATTTAATTTTTCTATTCTTAATGAAAAATATTTATTCATATTTTATAATTATTTTATAATTAAATTATGTAAGATATTCAATAAATAATGAAAATAGAGGAAAAATTTGATAATTTGATTTTCGATATCAAAGATAAAGCAAAATTAGTTGATAAGTTTATTTTTGACCATTTAAAGTATGATAATAATGATAAATTGAGTAAACTTTATGAATCATCTTTTCACTACATAAAAAGTGGTGGAAAAAGAATTAGGCCCTATCTTTTAATTAAATCTTATCAATTATTTGGTGTTAATGAAAATTTAGCACTACCTACCGCAGCAACTATCGAAATGATACATAATTTTTCTTTAATACATGATGATATAATGGATAATTCAGATTTCAGAAGAAATGTTGAAGCAGTACATAAAAAATATGGCCTAGACTATGGAATTCTTTCTGGTGATTTCTTGATATTCTATGCTCTTAATTTTTTAATCACAAAAAATATTAATTTAGGATTTAATAAAGATAAAGTTTTAGCCATTAACAACAAGATAATAGAAACTTGTATTGAAATTTGCGAAGGCCAAGCATTGGATTTAGAATTTTCTAAAAAAAATACTTTACCCTCAAAAGAAGAATATTTTTTAATGGTATCTAAAAAAACAGCTGCTTTATTTTCTTCTTCTTGTTATTTAGGCGGTTTTATAGCTGAAGTGAGTTATAGAGACTTAGAAAAATTAAGCAATTATGGAAAATACATAGGAATTTCTTTTCAAATTATTGATGATCTTTTGGGAATATTGGGGGAAAGCGAAAAAATGGGCAAACCAGTTGGTAGTGATATTATTGAAGGAAAGAAAACTATTCCTATAATATTGGCCTGTGAAATTGGAGGAGAAAATATTAAACAAAAAATTATTTCAATAATTAATTTAAAAAATAAAAAGCCAAAAGATATTAGTTTTATAGTTGAAACAATGAGGGATTTATCTATAGACTCTAAATTAAAGGATTTAGCCAAAAGATATTCAAATATGGCTATTAATGAAATTAGTAATTTAGAGGGCGATATAGAAGTTAAAAAATATTTAATTGAATTAGCAAATTTCATCGTAGAAAGAGATTTTTAAAAATTTGAGATGAAACAAATAAATTTTTACAATGATTTTTCTTTTAAAGTAAGCAATTTAGTTATAAAAAACTACAGCACTTCTTTTTATCTAAGCAGTCTATTTTTTGAAAAAAATGTTAGAAAAGCTATTTTTAGCATTTATGGTTTTGTAAGAATTGCCGATGAAATAGTAGATAGTTTTTTAAATACTAATCAAGAAGAAATAATTAACGATTTAGAAAAAGAGGTTTATAAATCTTTAGAAATAGGTATAAGCATTAATCCTATAATAAATTCTTTTATTTTAACAGTTAAAGAATTTAATATTGACATTGAACTAATTAAAGCTTTCTTAAAAAGCATGAAACAAGATTTATTTAAGAAAGAATATCTCAGCAGTAATGAACTAAAAGAATACGTTTATGGATCCGCAGAGGTTATTGGTTTAATGTGTCTTAAAATTTTTACCCACCAAAAACCTGATCTTTATGAAGAATTAAAGAATTATGCTATTAAATTAGGATCAGCCTTTCAAAAGATAAATTTTCTAAGAGATTTAAATTATGATCTTTTAACTCTAGGTAGAAAATATTTTCCTAATATTGATTTTTCTAATTTTAAAGAAGAAGATAAAGATAAAATTATTTGTGAAATAGAAAAAGAACTTCATGAAGCAAAAGAAGGTATAAAAAAATTGCCTAACAATTCTAAGTTAGCAGTTTGGATAGCTTATAATTTTTATAACAAACTTTTAGATAAAATTAAAAAAACCCCGGCGTCAGAAATTTTAAAAAAAAGACTAAGAATATCTAATTTTTACAAATTTTATCTTATTTTAAAATCTTATTTGGAGTATAAACTTAAATTGATATAAATGAATCTTCTTCGCTTGAAATTTGAAAAACTATTTCTAGTTATTTTGTTTACTTTTTATATTACAGCTCCAATAATTTTAATTAACAACATGACATTATTTAAATATAGTTATTTAATTATTTTATTAAATTTTTTAATATTAATATTTTTTCAAAAAAATAAATTTAGCAATAAAACCTTAACCATCTTGATTTTTTTATATTTTATTTTTTTATTTATAGAAATTGTCGGAGTCAAAACAGGAAAAATCTTTGGTCAATATTATTATGGTTATTCTTTAGGTCCTAAATTTTTAGAAGTGCCATTAATTATAGGTTTAAATTGGGTTTTTTTAATTTATTTATCATATACTATAGCTGATATTTTTAAGATAAGTAATTATTTAAAGATAATTTTATCTTCTTTTTTAATGGTTTTCTATGATGTAATTTTAGAACAAGTAGCTCCGATTATGGATTTATGGCATTGGCAAGATAACCATGTTCCTTTATTAAATTATTTTTCTTGGTTTTTTCTTTCACTAATTGTTAATCTTTATTTAAGATTGATTAAGATAGAAATTGAAAATAAAATAAGTCCCTTTGTTTATTTTGTCCAAATTGTTTTTTTCTTAATTATTAAAACATTTTTTAATTAATAAAAATGATTTATCTTTTTTATTTTATTTTAATGGTCAATATCTTATTTTTAATTATTTCTTTTTTAAACTTTATTTTTAATAAAATTTACTTAAAAAAATTAAAAAATAATAGGAGCAATATTTCTGCTTTAGTTTCAGTGTTGATTCCTGCCCGAAATGAAGAAAAAAATATAAATAATTTATTAAATGATCTAATCAAACAAGATTATGAAAACTTAGAAATAATAGTTTTTAATGATTGTTCTACCGATAAAACAAAAGATATAGTTGAAAAATTTACACAGATTGATAAAAGAATAAAATTGATTGATTCTCAAACTTTACCTGAGGGGTGGTTGGGTAAAAATTATGCTTGTTATAATTTAGCTAAAAGTGCAAAAGGAGATTATTTTTTATTTCTTGACGCTGATGTTAGAATAGAAAATAATTTAATAAGCGATAGTATTGTTTTTATTGAAAAAGAGAAAATATCATTTTTATCTATTTTTCCTGTTCAAAAAATGTTTACTCTTTCAGAAAAAATATTTATACCCATAATATACAATATTCTTCTTTCACTCTTGCCTTTATATTTAGTTTTAAAAAGTAAATATTCTTCTTTATCTGCGGCCATTGGTCAATTTATGTTATTTAAAAGAGATATATATTTAAAATATAATCCACATTACATTTTTAAAACAAGCAGAGCAGAAGATGTTGAAATAGCGCGCTACTTAAAAAAACATAACGAAAAAATATGTTGCTTAGTTGCAGATGAAAGATTAAGTTGTAGAATGTACCAAGATTTTAATCAAATAATTAATGGTTTTTCTCGATTTTTAAATGTTATTTTTTTTAATTCATATCTTTTTGCTTTTATTTTTGGGGTTATAGAGTTTTTATCTTTGGTTTTTATTGTCTATTTTAAATCTCTTATTTTATTTTTATTAGTTTTTTTAAGAATTTATATTGTCTCTATAACAAGCAAGCAAAATATATTTTTAAATTTAACATTTTTGCCTATGCGGCAGATATTTTTTCTTTTTATAATTTTAATATCTTATATTTTTAACAAAAAAAGAAAAATTATTTGGAGAGATAGGGTAATTTAAAAATTTAAAAATATGGACAGAAAAAAAATTTTAATTATAGGAGCAGGAATTGGCGGTTTAGCTTCTGCTTTAAGATTAGTTAAAAATGGTTATGAGGTCGAGATTGTAGAAAAATATTATCAACCTGGTGGAAGAATAAACCAAATTAAAAAAGACGGTTTTATTTTTGATACTGGTCCAAGTTTTTTTAGTATGTCCTATGTTTTTGAAAAATTTGCGAAGGATTGCAAAATAAAACTACCTTTTACTTATAAAGAGTTAGAACCGTTATCTCTTATAGATTTTGATAATAAGAAAAAAATTATTTTATATAAAGATATCAAAAAATTAAATGAGCAGTTTTTAGAAATTGAAAAAAATTTTGAAAAAAAGTTTCAAAAATATTTAAAAAGATCAAAAGAACTTTTTGATGCCACTTTTTATAATATAATTCAAAAAAATCACAACTCCTTACTTTCTTATTTTTTTACTCTTTTAAAAATTAATCCTAAATATTTTCCTTATCTTTTTAGAAGTTTTTATGAAGAAGTAAAAAGATATTTTAATTCTAAAGAGGCCACTACCATTTTTTCACTAATATCATTTTTCTTAGGAAAAACCCCAATGGAAACCATGTCTGTCTATAGCTTGTTGTCTTATATTGAATTTGTTTATGATGGTTATTATTATGTTGAGGGAGGAATGTATAAAATTATTGAAGGGTTAATTAAAGAATTAGAAAATGAAGGTGTTAAATTTTATTATAATACTGAAATTGTTGAATATCTTAATGAAGGTAATAAAATTAAGTATTTTATCGATCAAAGAGGTAATAAATGGCAAGCAGATGTATTTTTAATTAATTCAGATGCGGCCTACTTTAGAGGTAAAGTTTTAAAAAATAAAAATTATTCTTATGAAAAATTAAACAAAATGGACTGGACACCTGGATATTTAACCATCTACCTAGGCATAAAAGAAAAATTAGATAATTTGCTTTATCATAATTATTTTTTAGGTTATGATTTTGAAAATTATTGTAAAAAATTAATTAATGATAAAAAAATTCCAGAAAAACCTTACTATTATGTTAATGTTTTAACTAAAAAAAATCCAGAACTGGCTCCTGAAAATTGTGAAAGCTTACTTTTTGTTTGTCCTGTTCCTAATTTAATTTATAAAAATAATTGGGAAGATAAGGAAAAAATAGTTGAAGAGATAATAAATGATTTTTCTTTAAAGATAGGTAAAGATATTAAAAATAACATTTTAGTAAAAATAATATATACCCCTGAAGATTGGCAAAATAATTTTAATTTATATAAAGGCAGTGGCTTGGGTTTATCTCATAATTTTTTTCAGGTAGGATATTTTAGGCCAAAAAATTATGATGAAAATTTTAAGAATGTTTTTTATGTTGGTTCTTCAACTGTTCCAGGCGCAGGAATACCTATGGCAATAATAAGTTCAAAACTTGCTTTTGAAAGAATAATTAAATATTTACATAAAGAGTTAAGATAATTTTTAAATTAAGATGGAGGGTCCAGGTGTATATTTAATTAAGGAAAAATTAAGTTTTTTAAAGGGCCAAAAAATATTATCAGTTTCGGGAAATACTAGAGAAAATAAAAAAATTTTAATTAATAAAAAAATAAATAACATTTTTTCTCACGGTAAAAAATTAATTTTCGAATTAGATGATTTTTATTTAGTAATACATTTTTTAATGTATGGTACCTATTCAATAGATAAAAAAATTAAAAATAAAAAAATTAGGCTTTCTTTAAAATTTAAAAATAATAAGGTTTATTTTTATAATAATTCAGTCAAGATATTTAACAAAAAAGATTTATTTTTTAACGAGAGAAATGATATAATGAGCAAAAATTTTGATTATCAACTTGCTATTTATAAAATTTTAAAATCCAATGAATTAATTGTTGATACTTTAATTAATCAAGAAATTTTTGCTGGAGTAGGGAATATCATCAAAAATGAAGCTCTTTTTAATTCTAAAATTCATCCTTTAAGTATATCTAGTAAAATTCCTTTAAATAAATTAGAAATACTGATTGATAAAGTTTTAGGTTTTTCAAGAATTTTTTATGAAGTTAGAAAAAAAGGGCAAAGACTAAGAAATTTTTGTAACGTTTATGGAAGAAAATTTTGTTTGAGATGTAAATCCAAAATAAATATTAAATATCTTGGAAAATTTAAGAGAAAAACTTTTTATTGTGAAAATTGTCAAAAATTATATAAATAAATGATAAAAGTAGGTTATCCATGTATAAATCATAGCATTGGTTGTAAGACTGATTCTCGATTTAAGCTTAAAAATTATTCTAAAGAAAGATTATTACAAACAGTTAATAATAATTTAAGCTGTCTTTTAAAGGTTTTAAATTTTAATTTAGATAATAATATCTACTTTTTTAGAATATCTTCAGATACTATTCCCTTTGCTAGTCATCCTATATGTAAAGTTAATTGGAAAGAAGAATTTAAAGATATATTTGAACAAATAGGAAAATTTATTAATAAAAACAAAATTAGAATTTCAATGCATCCTGATCAATTTGTTATTTTAAATACTGATAACAGAAAAATTCTAAAAAACTCTATAAGAGAATTAATTTATCATTGCGAATTGTTAGATGCTTTAAACCTTGATGAAACAGCAAAGGTTCAAATACATGTTGGAGGAGTTTATGGAAATAAAGATTTATCAATTAAAAAATTTATTTTAAATTACAAAAGGCTTCCTGAAATAATTAAAAAAAGATTAGTTATTGAAAATGATGATAAAAATTACTCTGTCAAAGATTGTTTAAAAATTTATGAAGAAATAGGTATTCCTGTAGTTTTTGATACCCTACATCATGAAGCTTTAAACAATGGCGAAAATATAAGAGAAGCAATGCTTATTTGCTTTAAAACTTGGAACAACAAAGATGGTATGCCTATGATTGATTATAGTCAGCAAGAAAAAGGTAAAAAACCTGGAACACATTCTAAAACAATTAATATTAAAAAATTCAAATCATTTATTGAAAAAGTTAAAGACCTTAATTTTGATATGATGCTTGAAATTAAAGATAAAGAAAAGAGCGCCCTCAAGGCCCTAAAAATTCTAAAAGAATTGAAAAAATCTAGATAGGCGGTGTTTTAATATTTTTAAAATTATAGATAAGTTAAAAAAAATATTACTTATGAAGAATTTAAAAATATTTTTATGGAGTAGAGGACCCACAAAGGCAGTTCAAATTTTAGCTACTATTGAACTTGGAAGAAGATTTCTCAAGACAAAAGAAAAAAATGAAATCTATAGATATAATTGACCACATAATTATAGTAAAAAATTAAGCATTTTAGCTCTAAAGAAAAAAGACTTATTTAAAAATTATCCACAATTTGAAACTTGACTTTAACTTCGTGGTATGCTATAATAGGTAAAGTAAAATTACTTTGATTTACCTAAATGGCTAATTTATCAACATTAAAAAATTGGCTAAAAAGAAGATATTTAGCATTGTTAGATCATTTTAAAGATAATAGTTTTACATTTGAGCAGGCTTTTGAGTTTCTTGCTAATAAATTTAATGATAACAGAGAACAAGTTAAAGTAATTCTCTCTGAATTCAATCGTGCTGGAATTTTAGAAATTCATGAAAATCCTGAAGATAAAAGGGAAAAAATTTATAAATTAAAGCCAGTATTTGAAAAATTAAATCACATAAATAAGAAAGATGACCTTATTAATCTTTTAAAACAAGCAGCAGATTTAATAAGAACCCGCGTTGATTATACATTTATTTTGCTTTTGCTTTTTTATAAAGCCTATTCTGATAAATGGCAAAAAGAATTTGAGGAGGAAAAAGAAAAATTATTAAAGAAAGGCTGGCAAGAAATTGAGGCAATAAAAGAAGCAGCGACAGAACATTATCACACTTTTAACTTTCCACAAGAATACCTTTGGGAAAACATTAGAAAAGAACCACAAAGAATCTCTGAAAAATTTTCAATGGCAATGAAAACATTGGCAGAATTAAATCCAAATTATAAAGATATCTTCTCTCAATTTGATTTCCATCAATTTACAAGCAATCCAGAAAATTCAGTTATTTTAAATCAATTAGTTGAATTATTTAGCAAATTTTCGTTTAAAGAAATTTCAGGAGATATTTTAGGAGATGCATATGAGTGGATTTTAAAATATTTTGCACCAACAAAAGCAAAAGAAGGAGAAGTTTACACCCCAAGAGAGGTAATAAGATTAATGATTGAAATTTTAGACCCAAAGCCAGAAAAGAGTATTTATGACCCCGCCTTGGGATCAGCTGGAATGCTCATTATTGGCTACAAATATGTTGAAGAGAAATATGGCAAAGAAAAGGCAAACACTTTATTTTTATACGGTCAAGAAGCAAATCCAAAAACTTTAGCTTTGGCAAAAATGAACACTCTTTTACACGACATTAGAAATTTTTATTTTGCCCTTGGGGACACTCTTTTGTATCCAAAATTTAAAGAAGGAGACTCAATAAAAAAATTCGATTATGTTATTGCTAATCCTCCCTGGAATCAAGACGGTTACGATGAAAACACTTTAAAAAAAGGAGAATACTTTAAAGAAAGATTTAAATATGGATTTTCAACAAAACAATCAGCTGACTGGGCTTGGATTCAACATATGTTAGCTTCAGCAAAAGAAAAAGTTGCGGTTGTTATTGATACAGGTTCAGTTTCAAGAGGAGGAAGGGAAAAATTAATAAGACAAAAAATTTTAGAAGATGATTTAATTGAAGCAGTTATTTTACTTCCAGAAAAATTATTTTATAACACAGGTGCCCCAGCAGTAATTATTGTTTTCAACAACCAAAAGCCAAAAGATAAAAAAGGGAAAATTTTATTAATCAATGCATCAAAAGAATTTGAGCCAGGCAAAAAACAAAACATCTTATCAAAAGAAAACATTCAAAAAATTGTCAATGCTTATAAGGAATTTAAAGATGTTGAGAAATTTGCAAAAGTTGTGACGATTGAAGAAGTAAAAGAAGCAGATTATAACTTAAGCCCTTCAAGATATGTTAGCGTAATTAAAGAAGAAAAATATAGGCC
>DAINRM010000012.1:0-8329 GCA_036741875.1 Patescibacteria group bacterium
TAAGAGAAGCTGGAACTTGAATTTGACCTTTTTGAATTAATCCTTGTAAGAGATCCACAATTTGCCTTAAAAGATTAGCATCAACAACAGCCGTTTGAGCGAAAACTAAATTTATGATAGTAAAAAATATAAAAATAAATAGCAATTTTCTCATTTGTTCAAAAAAATTTTAATTACGACATTTTAATTATATCATAAAAATCAAAAATCATTTTTCATTTTCTTAGATCACAGTAATTTGTAGAGCTTCTAAATAAAATTAAAAAAACGAAAAATTATAAATTTTTTAATTCTTTTGATAATCTTTCAATAAATTTTTCTTTAGAAAATTCTTGAACTCGTTTTAGTGAATTATAAGAAAATTTTTCTTTTAATTCTTTATTTTCTAAAATCTTGTCAATTTTTTCTGCTAATAATTTTGAATTTTTTGGCTCAACCACAAAACCAGTAATTTCATTTATGTTGATAAAACTTGTACCTGTACCAATTTTTGTCGAAATTAATGGTTTTCCAGAGGCCATTGCTTCTAAAAGAACTATACCAAAAGCTTCAGCTTTAGTAATAGAAGGTAAAACAAACAAATCACAAGCATGATAATAGGGAACCAAATTTTCAACAGGTGGAATTAAAAATACCTTATCTTCTAAATTTAGTTTTTTGATTAATTTTTTATATTTTTCTTTTAGTGGTCCTTCACCAATGATTAAAAATCTTGCCTCAACATTTTTAGCTGCTTCAATTAGATATTCAAAGCCTTTATAATAAATGTAGCGACCAACAGAAAGAATTATTGGTGGTTTATATTTCCCTTTAATCTCTTGAATCTCCTTTTTCATTTCTTCAGTTAATTTAAATTTTTCCAAGTCTATACCAAAAGGAATAACAACACATTTTTCCTTAAATTTTTTTAAATAATTTGAGCTTTTTATTAAATTAGGATTGGAAACAAAAATTTTTTTAGCTTTTTTAAAAGCAAATAAATGAAAAGGTCGAAAAAATATTTCTAGTAACTTTTGGCGGACAATATCAGAGTGATACCAAATAACTAAATTTTTTTTAGGAGAAAAAAGAAAATAAGCAATAAAGCCTAAAGGAAATGGATAGTGTAAAAAAATTAAGTCATAATTTTTAAAAATTTTTTTATATAAAAATAAAAAATCCAAAGAAATAGGCATACCTAAATAAACGCCGAAACTTGAAGCTCTAAAAATTTTTATTTTATTAATTTCTTCAACAACTCTTCTTGGTTTATCGTTACAGACTAAAACATCTATGGCAAACTCATCTTTGCCATTTAACCATTCAGAAATTTCTCGAACAACTGTTTCTACTCCTCCGATCCATGGATAATATAATTTATTTACTTGAAGAATTTTCATAATAAGCTAAATAGTAATCACTATAAATTTTTTCTAACTTATAATTAAATTTTATTAAAAATTCGCTAATGAAATTCTTGTTTCGTAAGTTATCCTCCCAAATTTCTATTATAAATTTACATCTTAAAAGATTTAAACTTTCTTCTAGGCCCTTTATTACTAAATCTTCTGCTCCTTCTACATCAATTTTAATTAAGCTTATATCTGCAGTATTTATATTATTTTTTTTAATAAAATAATCTAAACTTATACATTTTACTCTTATTTTTTTATCTGTTTCTTTTTTAATTAATGAATGGGTAACTGAATATGGAGAAATAAAAAGATCTAAAAAATTATTTTTATCTGCAACTGCTAAATTTAAAGCCACTATTTTATTTTCTAAATTGTTAAGTTTAATATTTTCTTCCAACTGTAAAAAGTTATTTGGTTCAGGTTCAAAAGAATAAATCTTTCTGAAATAGTCATTATACAAGATTGAGTATTTACCGATGTGTGCTCCTATATCTAAAAAAATATTACCCTTTTCTTTAAAAAATTCATCAATTTTTTCATCTGCTAAAATTGTAAGTAAATCAATATCATCTCTAATTTTAAACTTTTTATTATTTAGTTCAATTGTCATATCCTTATATAAAAAATCAATAATCTTAAGCCGTATTTTAAAATACAAATTTTTATTAAATAATTGCAATGGTTTTAAAAATACTTTAAATAAAGCAGATATAATGATCTTTGCTCTATCAAAGAAGCTTATTTCAGCCTTAGTGAGTAAAAATTGATTTTTAATGAAATGAATATGATTTAAAATTATTTTCATTTTCTATTCTGAAAAGATTAAATTGTATTTCTCAATCATTACATTTATATTAAAATTTTCTTTTAATTTCATAAAACCATTCTTGATTATTTTACTTTTTAATTCTTCACTTCCTATTAAAAATTTAATTTTTTCAGCTAAATCTTTTTCATTACCAAACTCAAATAATAAACCATCTTCTTTATCTCTAATTAAACTTTTAATTCCATGAACATTAGAAGCTATAATTGGTATTTTTAATGCCCAAGCCTCTAAGATAACAAGGGGTAATCCCTCCCAACGGGTAGACAAAATAAAAATATCAGCATCTTTTAATATTTCTTTTATCTCTTTTTGAAAACCTAAAAATTTAACTTTAGTTTGTAATTTTAAATCATCTACTAGTTTTTCTAAAATTTTTCTATCTGGCCCATCACCTACTACAAATAACACTATATTTTCTTCTCTTAATAAATCAATAGCTTTAATTAAAGTTTTTACGTCTTTTTGGTAGTGTAATCTACAAATGGTAATTAAAATTTTATTATTGTTTAATTCAAACTTATTTCTCAAAAATCCCTGACTTATATATTCATATTCTAAGATATTAATTCCATTTTCAATTAACAATAATTTTTTTTCGTTGATCAATTTTAATTTTTTAGCTAAATCAAAATCATCTTTTCCTACACATACTAAAATATCAACAAAAATTCTGTTGGTTATGATTTCCCAAAATAAAAAAATATAATTTAATGGAAATTTTTTCCTAATGAAATGGATTCCGTGTAAAACGTAAATGAATTTAAAATTCTTTTTAAAATAAAATAAAGATATTTTTAAATAAATAGAACTTCTTATTCCATGACAAACAACAATCTGTGGGTTTTCTTCTTTAATAACTTTTTTTAAATTTTTACATATTTTGAAGACTTTATTATCTTTTAAAAAATAAACTTGAAATTTATTTAAAAGTTCAAAAAATTCTTCCTGTGGTTTTTCTGGTAAATAAAATAAAAATTTGAATTTATCTTTTAATCCCTTTGCAATATCTAAAGCAACTTTTTCTCCGCCAGATAATTTTCCGCTACTTAAAATAAATAAAATTTTTTTCATTTAAATTGATCTAAAATTTGAATTGCCTTTTTATAGCTTTGAGGATATTTCAATTTATAAATTAAAACGTTTAATTTCCATAAATTTTTTCTTTGAACTTGTCTTAAAAAATATTCTATTTTTCTATAAGATTTATAATCTAGATAAGATAAAATTAAAAATAAAAAAGAAAACCAGCAAAAGCCAAAAGATAATGATTTTTTAAATGCCTCTCTCCCTTCTTTTATTTTGTTTGCTAAACAATAAAAATTTCCTAATCTTGAATACCATATTTTTTTTATATTTTTTATATAATTCAAAAATTCTTTATTTTCTATAGTTTTTAAAACACCTTCGTTATACTCTTCAATTAAACTAGAAATTCTTTTTACAAAACTCAAGGCATCTTTATTCTCAACATATGAACCTTGATTCGGATGTCTTGAGTATAAAGTAATAGGTTCTTCCGGAAACAATTTAACTTTTTTAAAACCCTCTTTTTCTTTTAAAAAATATCTATATATTACTCCTATTTCATCTACACCGTTTTGTTCTGGTTTAAAATATTCTCCTATTTCTATTACTCTTTTTTTAACTATCATATTTACAGGACCGCCGTGTTCAACATTAATTATTTTTTTAGTATCTTCATCGAAAGACCAAGCTAAACTGAAAAGAACATCTATTTCTTGGTTTTTATCTAAATATTTTATTTTTGTTTCTAGATACTCAGGATAATATAAATCATCTTGATCTAAGAAAGCAATATAATCTCTTTTAGCTTCTTGACAAGCAATTGTTCTTGGGATAGCTGGACCACCTGTATTTTCTTTTAATTCAATTAATTTGATTCTTGGATCTCTTTCTATATACTTTTTAATTACATCTACCGTATTATCTTTTGAACCATCATCTACTATTATCATTTCCCAATCTTTAAAAGTTTGCCATAAAACACTTTTTATGGCTCTTTCAATAAATTTTTCTCCATTATAAGTTGGTGTTACGATACTAACTCTTGGATTTTCCATTTTATTCTTCTGAAAAAATTAACAAACATCCACAAAATGCTTCTTATTTTTAATTCTATTTTTAATTTTTTAAATTCTGGGTTTATAAATTTTTCTTTCTTTAACTCTTTTATCTTTCCCAAAATAAATCTTACTCTATCTTCATATTTATGAAAATTTATAGCTTTTTGATAACCATTAAAAGCTATCTTTTCTCTTTCTTCCTCATTTTTTAAATAATAATCAATTTTTTCTTTCAAGTCTTGCCAATTTTCAAAAACGACTAAATCTTTATTTTCTTCAAACAATTCATTAAATCCATTGTTTTCAATTTTATTTGTAATAAGCATCGAACCAGAAATTAAAGCCTCGAAGATTCTCATATTAATATCATTTTTTATAGAATAATTAAATACAATCTTACTTTGGCTATAAATTTCCCCAATTTTTTTACAATCAGCTGAACCAATGAATGAATTTGGGTATTCTCTTTTTAATCTTAATAAAATTTTCTTTCTGATTCCACTACCTAAGCCTCCAACAAATCCTATATCATAAATTTTTTCTAAATTTTTCTTACCGTGATATTCTAAATCTCCAGCCAAGGGGAGCCAATAAACGTATTTAAATTTTTTCTTTAGCTTTTCGTAATCTTCTTTTTGGGCTAAAAAAATTATATCAAAACTCTTAGCCATAACCTCATCGCAAATTAAAAAAAGATGGGTATCAATTAGCCATAATGCTTTAGGATGATAATTGATATCTAAAATATAATGTGTCCCGAAATCTATAGCTAAAACAAAATCTGGTTTAATTTCTAGTATTTTATCTTTTTCATCAGGTAATGCAATATAAATATTGTATCCTATCTTTTCTAATTCTTTTTTAATATATTGGCCAGTAGTACAATGATATTTTTTATCAAAAATTAAAACTATCATTTTATTTAAAAGAAAATTTTATTTTAGAAATATAAAGTTATCAAAAATTAAGTCTTTATCTTTATTTTTTAAAAAAATCTCCATATTCAAATTTTTCTAATTCACCTTTTTCGTTTATATAAAAAATATTATAGCCTAAATTTTTTAATATATTTAAAGCTTCTCTATATTCTTTTAAGCGTTCATTAATATATATTTTTAAAGATAGAATAGGACCACAGGATTTTAATAAATTTTTCGCTCCTTTAATCACTTCTAACTCAATTTTCTCTACATCAATCTTAATAAAATCTGGAATTACATTATTATCTGAACAAAATGAATCTAAGATTATCATCTTTACTTCTATAAAATCATAGTTTTTTCATTTATGAGTACGTCCGTTGAAAGTGAATTAACATAATGGCCTTTTTCAAATCTTATTTTTTTATTTCCTCCACCAACAGCAAAGGGTATAATATTAATTCTTGCATTTTTATTTAAATCTAAAATTTTAATAGCATAAGGGTTTGTCTCAAAAACATAAGCTATGAATTCTTGATTAATATTCATTACCAAAAGGAATAATAACCATAATTTACACCTACATTAAAAAAGACTTTTATTTGATCAATTGTTTTAAAAAAATTTGGTTAATTTGTACTAAGCAGGTATATGAAGAATATAAGCTACGTATCTAAAAATGTCAGTATATGGAGGTATTGTGATATAAAAATCTTTATCAATAAATAATTTAGCTCTTTTAATAAAAGCCAATTTATCCTTTAAAAAATGCCATAACTTATAATTAATTTTTTTAATTACTTTATCAAACAAATATACATGAATAAAAAGCAAAAAATATTCATTAGGATATTTTTTATAAACCTTATCTAGATCAAAAATTATATTCCCCTCCATTTTTAAAATGACCAATCAATAAAAAACTATCTATAATGAAAAATTATTATATTTACTTTCATTTGTATAAATTCAAATATAAATTATCCCAATGCCCCAACATTCTTGATCGATATTTTGAATAAATTCCTTAATTTTAAAATTTACTTTAATTTCTTGCCAAAAATTTGGAACGCCTCCAGCAAATTCTGGATTCCCTCTAGGTGCTATATCATGAAAAGCAATAACTCCTCCTTTTCTAACTAAGGATGAGTACATCTCATAATCCATTTTTACTCCTTCATAAGAATGGTCTCCATCTATAAAAATAAAATCTAATTGATTGCCATTTAAAATTTTTTTAATTTCTTCTAAGGTTTCTTCTCTATGTGAATCTTTTCTTAATAAATAAAGCTTTTGATTTTCTTTTTTAAAGGCTTGGTAAATTGGTATTTTCCATTCTGGATAACCCCCACCAAATGGTCCTTCCGGGAGATCAATGCTAATTATTACCGCATCTTCTCTTGCTAATTTACAAAAGCAAAAAAGTGACCCACCATTAGCTGTTCCTATTTCTAAAATATATTTTGGATTTAACTTTTGAAATATTTTTAAAAGTTCGATAAATTCTTCTTGGATTTGCATAGGCCTTATTAAACCAGAATAAAAATTCCAAGCAAAATCAAAAATTTCTTCAGGATTGTTTGAAGAAAAAAATTTAATAACTTGAATTACTTTTTGAGAATTTTTCTTTGCCTTATTTTCGGTTATTTTTTGTCTCAAAATATTTATTCTATTTATAGGAAATCTCAAAACTTTCTTAATAAAAGCTTTTATCCCATAATTTTTTAAAACAAAGATTGATTTTTTAATGAGGTACATAAAATAATTTTAACAGATTTTTAAAATCTTTATATAATCTTTTTATGTTTAGTTAATTTTTATTTACTTCTTTACTACTTGTCGCAAATATTCTCTACTTCTTTTTGAAGTATGCTTTTATTTTTTAATATTTAAACTTTACTTTTTCAAAATTAATGGCTTGATCTTAAAACTTACCTAAAATCTTATTACTTTCCATAAGGTGAAATAAGGCTTTGTAGAATTTCTTTTAAGTAAGGATCTATTTTAAGTTTTGGGAGATACCTCTTTAGTGTTTTTCTATCTAAAGCCCTCTAATCACCATATTCAATTTCTTCTTTTCAAATACCAGAGAATTGTTTCTTTTTTGAAAGATCTAAATTTTTTATATCATAATCCAAAATATAATCTTTATTAATTTAATTTTAAAATATTATTTTAGAGCTTTAAAATATCTAAAAGAAAGTGGAGATGTTAAAACTAAATTAACAAATTGGGAAATTAAAGTTTCATAAATGGCACCGAAAATAGTATAATTTTGTTTAGACAAAATATTTTTAAAATAAAAATTCTCTTAAAAAATTCATATTTAATTTTGTCTTTTCTTATAGTTATGATAGATTTTTAAATTTCTATATAATCTTTCTTTATAAATTTTTGCCACCAGAATTTGTATTCTTCTAGCCTAACTAAATGCATTTGAAATGGAGAAAGCGGGTCAATCGCTATTTTTATTTTTGTTCTTATTAACCTATTTTTTACCCATTTTTTTGAAAGTTTATTAGAGATAATTAAATCTAATTTTTTTACCAAGCAACTTTTGAGCAATTTCTTTTATTTTTTACCACATTTTGAATAATTTTCAAAATATTTTTTCTATTTATTCCCAAATTTCTTTATCTATTAAAGTTAAACTTTTCATTTAAATTTTTCTCAATAAATTTTAAAAATTTTTTATGCCCATCTATCAATTTTTCTGATAAACTTTTATTAAATAATTTTGGGAAATAACGAGTGATAAAATAAGTATCAGCTAAATTGTTATAAAATAATTTATTTTATAAATAACAATAATATACATCTGATTTCTCATAAGCTTCGGAATATCTTTTGGTTAAAGCTTATAAATAATGAGTTTTGAGCTAATTACTAGCTTATTTATCAATTAAATATTTAAGATAGAGCTTGTAAGACTGTTATAAATTAGAAAGATAAAATGTAGTAATTTATAAATTTTTTAAAACATTTCAGAATTCTAGTTATATATAAAAAATTTCAATTCATAATCTCTTATAAATTCTGCATTAAAATTTCTTCAACTTTATCCCAATTAATAACATTCCACCAATTTTGAACATATTCATT
>DAINRM010000013.1:0-8091 GCA_036741875.1 Patescibacteria group bacterium
AGAAAATTTTGTTTAATGAAAGATGCTAATTTTTTTATTTTTTGATTTATAATTTGAATAATGGTTCAAGTAAGAAAGATAAAAAAAGAATTAAAGAATGAAAAATTGATTAAAGAGTATGCGGAAAGATTTGGACTTTTGGGAGATTTAACAAAGATGAAAATTTGCTATCTTTTGTGTTATTATCCAGAGCTTTCTGTTAGTGAGATTGCTGAAATTTTAAAAATGCCAATTTCTCGTGTTTCCCATGCTTTAAGAAAATTAAAAGAAAAAGGCGTTGTTACTTCTTTCAAAAATTGGCGTTTTAACTTTTACAAATTAAAGGATGAAAAATTGTCGAAATTAATTAAAAGTTATCTATGAAATATGATTTAATTATCCTTGGCGGAGGTTCTGGAGGTTTTGCCAGTGCTATTCAGGCTAATGAACTTGGTTTGAAAACATTGATGATTAATTCCAGGCTCCCCATTGGAAGAACATGTGTTAATGTTGGTTGTGTGCCTTCAAAAGCCCTAATTCATTTTGCTAAAATAAAAAATTTTGATTTTGCTACTGCCATTGAAAATGAGCTTAATTTAGTTAATGTACCACCAATTGAAGGAATAAAAGAAGTTGGCTATTTAACTCATATTTCAGCCTTAGAAAATAAAAATTTGCCACAAAGTCTTGCTATTATTGGTGCTGATCCTATGGGTTTAGAATTTTCTCAAATTTACTCTCGTTTTGGCTCAAAAGTAATTATTTTGTAAAAAGGAAACTCAATTTTTCCTCCAGGAGAAAAAGAACTGACTCAAAGATTAAAAGAAGTTTTACAAAAAGAAGGAATTGAAATTAGATTAAATGTTAATGTAAAATCAGTAAGGAAAGAGGGAGATAAAAAGATTGTTAAATTTTTAGTTGAGGGCAGGGAAGAAGAAATTTCTGTTGATGAAATTTTACTTGCTGCTGGAAAAACACTAAATACAGATGATCTTAGTGAAATTATAAGTCAAGCCATCTGGCTAATTAAAAATAAAAATACTATTGATGATTTAATAAACTCAACACCAGTTTTCCCAACTTTATCTGAAGCTTTGAAAATTTGTGTCTTAAGTTTTTATAAAGACATCTCGAAAATTAGTTGCTGCATTTAAAATGGTAATGATTGAGGCATTAAAAATAATTTTTTTAAAAGATTCAAAAATTAATTTCTTTTATCTTTTACTTTTTTTAAATTTTACTCTTACTTTTGTTTTCTTTTTCATTGAACTTCAAATTTTTCTTACTCCTAAACCAGATAACATTTCTCTATATTTTAAAATTTGGCAAACAAGGGATTGGTTAATTGTCAGTTTCCTTTCAATTTTAATTTCTTTAAATTTAATTTTTTTCATTTATTCAATCAAGATAAAATCTCCAGAAGTAAAATCGGCTCCAACAGGAATTTTAGGAGCTTTATCAGGAATTTTTTCAGCCATTTTAGCCACTGCCTGGTGCTCTTCTTGTTTAGTAGTTCTATTTTCTCTTTTAGGTATTAGCTTTTCTACAGGAATTTTATTTTTAAAATATAAATTTTTAATTTTTGCTGTTTCATCTATTTTGCTTTTAAGTTCTCTTTATTTTCAATCAAAAAAGATAACAGAAAAATGTAAATGTTGAAATTTTTGCTATAATTTAACTAATGAAGCTTGGATTTTTTGAAGCAGAAGGTTGGGAAAAAGAAATTTTAGAAAGAGAACTACCTGATTTAGAAATTTATATTAACAATAGATAAAAAAATTTAATGTTGATTTTTTAAATAAATCTTTTATAATATTAGAAAATGATTTTTGATTTGACTCCAAAAGATATTTTAGATATTTTTATAGTCTCATTATTTTTCTTTTCAATATTAAATTTCGTTTTGAAAAAAAAGCATACTCTCTTGATTGTCTTAGGAATTCTTTTTTGGTTTTTTGTTTTTTTTCTTTCTCTTCAGCTTGATTTATCTTTAACTAATTTTATCTTTAGGTGGTTTATAAGTTTAGGTTTGCTTCTTGTGCTTATTATTATATTTAATCAAGAAATTAGAGATCTTTTTTATTATTTTGGTAATTTTGGTTTTAACTTTATTAGATATTTCAATAAGATAGATAAAAATATTACTGAAACAATTATAGAAACAATAGTTGAAGCAATTAAAGAAATGTCAGAAAAAAGAATTGGAGCAATTATAGTTATTGAAGGCAAAAGTCATATTGACGAATTTATTTCCAGCGGTTATCTTTTAGATGGATTTATAAGCAAACCTTTAATTTTAAGCATTTTTGATCCTAATTCACCTGGACATGATGGTGCTATGATTATTAGGAATAATAAAATTTATAAATTTTCTGTTCATCTTCCCTTGAGCAAAAATGTTGAAAAGATTAAAGAAAAAAATTTAAGACATCGAGCTGGCTTAGGAATTACAGAAGTTTCTGATGCTATGGCAATAATAGTTTCAGAGGAAACAGGAGATATTAGTTTAGCAAGAGAGGGTAAAATTGAAAAAATAAAAGAGATTTTTGAATTAAAAGAAAAATTTTTAAAATTGCACATTTCTGAAACTGATAAAAAGAAAAATCATCTTTTCATTTTTCAAATTCTATCAGTTAAAAATTTTTTACTCTTTTTGGTTGCATTAGTTGCTTCTTTAAGTTTGTTTCTTGTAATTAATAATAACCGTTCTCTTATCCAAAAAGCCTTTATTGTACCGGTTGAATTTACTAATATACCACAAAATTTAGTCATTAAAGAATTCAAACCCACTGAATTAACAATAACATTAAAAGGATCAAAATCTGCTTTTGATGTTTTTAATCTAAATGACCTTAAAGTAATTGTTGATTTAAAAAATTATTCAAAATATTCTGTTTCTAAATGGAATTCTGTTTTAATACAAGATGAAGATGTTTTGATTAAAATACCTAAGAATTTATTTTTAATTAATGTTTCTCCTTCAAATATTAGGTTTTATTTAGAAAAAATTGAAGAATCACAAACACAATAAATTTTTGCTATAATTTAACTAATGAAGCTTGGATTTTTTGAAGCAGAAGGTTGGGAAAAAGAAATTTTAGAAAGAGAACTACCTGATTTAGAAATTTATTTTACAAGCGAAAGACTTACAAAAGAAAATGTTAAAGATTTCCAAGATTTAGATATTTTATCTATTTTTATTTCTTCAGAAATTGATAAAGAAATTATTGATAATTTACCTAATCTAAAATTAATTACTACTCGTTCTACTGGTTATGATCATATAGATTGTGAATATTGTAAAAATAAAAGAATTTTAGTTTGTAACGTACCTGAATATGGAACTAAAACTGTGGCTGAATGGACAATCGGTCTTATGCTTAATTTAATGAGAAAAATATATTATGCTATTGATCAAATTAAAGAAGCTGAAAGTTTTGATTTAAAAAATTTAAGAGGAGAAGAACTTTATGGAAAAAAATTAGGGGTTATTGGTACTGGAAAAATCGGAAAAGAAGTTATAAAACTTGCCAAAGCTTTTGGAATGAATATCTTAGCTTATGATGCTTTTCCTGATGAAAATTTTGCTAAAGAGCAGGGAATAGTTTATACCTCTTTAGAAGAACTTTTAAAAAATTCAGATGTCATAACTATTCATGTCAATTTGAATCCTTCAACCTATCACTTAATTAATAAAGAAAATATAAAACTGATAAAACCTGGAGCTTATTTAATTAATACTGCTCGTGGAGGAATTATTGAAACCGAGGCCCTAATTTATGCTATTAAAGAAGGAATATTAAAAGGAGCAGCCTTAGATGTTTTAGAAGAAGAAACAGAAATTAAAGAAGAACTGGAGCTTTTAGTTAAACAACAAATTAAAGAAAATGAAATAAAAACTTTATGGCAAAACCATATCTTAATGAAAATGCCAAATGTTTTAATTACTCCTCACAATGCCTTTAACTCCAAAGAAGCAGTTGAAAGAATCTTAATGACAACAATTGAGAATATAAAAAATTTTCTAAAAGGCTCCCCGTCTAATTTAATAAAATAAATCAAATTTTCAGATTAACAAAAATCAATCCTTTTTTCAGATACTAAACATTCTAACATTCTATAGAATGTTAGAATATTGTTTTGTATTAAAATAATGAAAAAATAATTATTTTTTATGAAAATTCTCTTTCTGGAAAGATATTAATCTTGTTAGCTAAGTTATAAAATAAATTTCATTCATCTCTTTTAAAACATCAAGGCTAGTTTTTGAGTCTTTTAAAGTAGGGAAATAATTTTTTGATTTAAGCTACTAAAGAAATAATGTGATTAGTTTTTCGCAAAATATTTCGGTTTATGGCCCATCGTTATTTTTGACTATTGGCCAGCAAAAAGCATCTGACCTAGATCCTATTGTTGCCCTAAGATATGAATGAAAATGATAGTAAAATTTGATTAAAGTGATTTTATAATAAAATTTTATAATAAAGTAAACTTATGAAGGAAGGAAAATACAAAATAAAAGATTTACCTGAAGACCAGCGACCGAGAGAAAAGTTATTAAAATATGGCGCCGAAAAGCTTAGCGATGTTGAACTTTTAGCTATTCTTTTACGAACAGGAATAAAAGGAAACTCTGTTCTTGAAATAGCAAAGGAAATTTTGGAAAAATCTGGTGGCTCATTTAAAGGATTGGCAGGAAAAGATATTGAAGAAATTATGAAAATTTCAGGCATCAAAAAAGATAAAGTAGCCACATTGGCTGCTGCTTTAGAAATTGCCCACCGAATTTCTAAGCAGATATTAAAAGAGAAGGGAATTATTTAAAAATATGGCTTTATTTAAAATTAAAAATAAAAAAGTCTCTAAAATTCTTCCTACAAAATTGAGTTATGAGAAAAATCTCCAAAGTTTATTTGAAGAAAATTTAGAAGAATTGTTGGGTATTATATTTTTAGCATCAGAATATCCTACAAGTTTTGGGGGAAGAATTGATACATTAGGCATTGATAGAAATGGTTCTCCGGTAATTATAGAATACAAAAAAACTCAAAGCGATAATGTAATCAATCAGGGTTTATCTTACCTTCGATGGTTATTAGATCATAAAGCAGATTTTGAAATTTTATGCAGGAAAAAGTCCATTAACATAAAAATAGAGTGGGATTCGCCACGAGTTATATGTATTGCTGAAAGTTTTAATAAATTTGATCTTGATACCGTCGCATTACTTCCTATAAAAATTGAGCTTTTACACTATAGATTTTATGAAGGAGGAATATTACTTTTAGAACAAGAAACCTATCCAGAAATAAAAATTTCTACCAAGTTTTTAAAACCAAAAAAAGAGCTTTCAATTAAACAATATTCTATAGAAGATCATTTAAAGAAAACTAAAAAAGAAATAAAAGAAATTTTTAATGTATTGCGTGAAAAAATTATTTCTCTCGACAAAAATATAATTGAAGAACCAAAAGCAAAATATATTGCTTATAAACTATCAACTAATTTTGTTGATGTAGTGATAATGACTAATAGTTTAAAAATTTTCCTAAATGTTAAATCTGGGCAGTTGAACGATCCGTATAATCTTGCTCGCGATTTAACCAAACCAAAACCCATTGGTCATTGGGGTAATGGTGATTATGAAATAAAACTTCAAAAGAAAGAAGATGTTGAAAAAGTCTTTGAGTTAATAAAACAAAGTTATAATTTAAATAAATAATATGCCAAAACTACCTGATCCATTTTCAACAAAACCCACAGACACACAAATTAGAATAACGCGAGAAATTTTAGATTTAATTTTTAAAGACCCTCAAGTAACTCATGGGTTAAAGGAATTTAAAAAACAAAATATCAAAGTAGAAGAAGTAATAACTATTTTTGAAAAAGAAAAAGGAAAATTTTATGTACGCTGTCTAAAAAGAGACAAAGATATTTTAGTTTATGATAAAAATAAAAATTTAACTAAACCAGAAGAAATCATTCGCCAGCTTTGGCTTTATACTTTAATTAAAAAATACAAATATCCATTAGAAAGAATTGAAGTAGAAAAATCAGTTCATTTTGGAAGAGAAATCCATGCCAAAAAAGCAGATATTGTAATTTATAAAGAAGATAAAATAACTCCTTATATAATTTTTGAAGTAAAAGAACCAAAAGAGAAAAAAGCTTTAGAACAATTGAAAACTTATATGTCTGGTGAAGGAGCAGAAGGAGGCGTTTGGTCAAATGGGATTGAAAAAGTAATTCTCTACCGTCCTTATCCAAAAGAATATATAACTACTCTCTCAGATATTCCTCGGGCAGATCAAACTTGGGATGATCTTTTTGAAGAGAAAAAATTTTACGATGAATTAACAAGCGATTTTGATCTTTTTTATATTGTCAAGCGGTTAGAAGAAATGGTTTTGGCACAAGCTGGGGTTAATGTTTTTCAAGAAGTTTTTAAATTGATTTATGCAAAGTTATACGATGAAGATCAGGCAAAAAATGTAAGAAAAGATAAAGAAGTGTGGTTTAGACAATACAAAGATCCAAAGAAAACTTATCAAATTATAAACTATGAGCTTTTCCAAAAAGCCATTGGTAAGTGGCCAGATATTTTTAGCCCTTTAGAAAAAATCGAATTAACTCCAGACCAACTACAAGTTTGCGTACCCTTGTTAGAAAACATTAAACTTTTTGAATCAGGAAGAGAAGAGTTAGAAATAATTGATAAAGCTTTTGAGTATCTTGTGACTGAAGTTTCAAAAGGAAAAAAGGGACAATATTTTACTCCTCGAAATGTTATTAAAATGTGCGTGAAAATGCTAAATCCAAAAGAGAATGAATTTGTCATTGATCCTGCTTGCGGTTCTGGTGGATTTTTGATTCATACAATGTATTGGGTCTGGGATAATTATTTAAAAAATACTACCTTTCAAGCAAAAAGAGATTATGCTGCCACTTATTTATTCGGAATTGATTTTGATGAAAACATGAGAAAAACATCACAGGCTTTAATGCTTATTGCTGGCGATGGAAAACACCACATATTTAAAAGAAACTCTTTAGATGCCAGAGATTGGGTAAGAGAGGAGGCAGAAGAGGCAAGGGTAGCAATTAGAAAAGCTGGACTTTTAAGGAGTTTTGAAAATCCGGTTGAAGACGAAGAAAATAAAAAAACTTTTAGATATTTAAATTTTGATATTCTAATGACCAATCCTCCTTTTGCTGGTGAAATTACCGATACTGGGCTTTTAAGGCAATACGAATTTGCTAAAAAAGATGGGAAACTAAAAAGAAAAATGGAAAGACACCTTTTATTTTTAGAAAGATGCTTAGATATGATAAAACCTGGTGGGAGAATGGCAATTGTTTTGCCACAAGGAGTTTTAAACAATACAAATTTAGAATGGGTAAGACAATGGCTTTTGAATAAAGCAAGGATTTTAGCAGTAGTTGGGCTTCATGTAAACACTTTTAAACCTCACACTGGCACAAAAACTTCAGTTTTGTTTTTGCAAAAATGGAATGATAATCCAGAACTTGGACCATTAAATCCTTATCAAGAAGATTATCCAATTTTTATGGCAGTATCTAAAAAACCAGGCAAAGACAATTCCGGAGAATACGTTTACAAAAAAGACGAAAAAGGAAACTTTATTTTAGATGAAAAAGGTCGAAGAATTTTAGACCACGATTTAGACGAAATCGCCGAAGAATTTATAAAATTTGCCAAAAAAGAGGGGTTTAGTTTTTGGAAATAAAATATGGTGGTATTAGATGAGGAATTTAAATATCTATCAGAAAATTATCTTAAGATGTCTGGGAAAGAGTTATTAGAATTACGAAAAAAACATATGCGCTATTTGTTTGCTGGACAAGCAGGAAGCCAGGATAACGAAGAAAGAAGAGCCATGATTGATCTAATTGATAAAGAATTAGAAAGAAGATTTAAAAAACGCACTGAAACTATAAGTATTGTTGCGATAATTATTTCTATAATTTCTTTTTTTATTTCATTACCTTTCAAATCAAAATGATCACTTATTCCATCATCCAAAAATCACAACTTGAAGGAGCTTTGAGATTAGATGCGGAATACTATCAGCCGGAGTATTTGGAAGT
>DAINRM010000014.1:0-7560 GCA_036741875.1 Patescibacteria group bacterium
AATGAATATGTTCAAAATTGGTGGAATGTTATTAATTGGGATAAAGTTGAAGAAAATTTATTAAAAAACTTGTAGAAAGATAGATAATTAACATCATTAATTGATACCCTTTTTACTGCTTGTTATATTCTAAAGCCTTTTAACAAAAATTTAGCAGAAAAAATTGATTGCGGGTTATCAAAAATTTTTAAAATTTATTGAGGAAACTTTAAATGAAAAGTTTAACATTAATAAATAAAAAATCCATCAATTCCTTTCCTCTTTTTCAAATTCATTTAGCTCGCTCCGAAGAATACAAATCCTTGTGGAAAAAATTTATTAAAGAAAGAAAATTATATAAATATTTTAGAAATAAGCTAAAATTAAATAAAGATTAAAAAGTTGATGATTGTAATTTTTTTAAAAATTAATCAAGAGTCCAATTGAAAATTATAAAGATATAAACCGGTTTGGTTCAAAAATATGAGAATAAGTGTAGTAGTGCCAACAATAAGAGAAAATTCAATCTTGAGATTTTTAAATGAATGGAGAAAAATTTTTGAAAAAGAAAATGTTAATTTAATTATAATAGAAGACAATCCCGAAAAGACTTTTGATATTAAAAAAGATTCTTATAAATTTATCATTAATCATTACAGTTGGGAAGACATAGAAAAGGATTTAGGTAAATATAGCTGGATAATTCCGAGAAGAACTTCAGCCATTAAAAGTTATGGTTTTTGGAAGGCTTATCAAAAAAAATCAGACATAATTATTGCTTTGGACGATGATTGTTATCCAATAGAAAATTATATTAAAAATTTTCAAAAAGGAAATTTAATACAAATTTGTATAAAACAACTTTTTAAAAAAACTCTTAAAGAAACAGCCTGGATTTCTACAATTACCCGGATAAAACCTCGGGGATTGCCATATAAAAATTTACAAAGAATAATATACCCCGAACAAATAATTTTAAATCATGGATTATGGGCAAATATACCAGATTTAGATGCTAAAACACAATTATCAATTAAGAAAATTCCTAAGATTAATAAATATTTTTTAAACCAGTTAATTCCTGTAGGTTACTATTTTCCTATGTGTGGGATGAATTTAGCTTGGAAAAGAGAATTAACACCAACCATGTATTTTATGTTAATGGGGAAAGATAAAAATGAGAAGAGCTGGGGTTTTGATAGATTTGATGATATTTGGGCAGGTATATTTACGAAAAAAATTTGCGATCATTTAGGTTATAGAATAATATCTGGTTATCCTGTTGTTTGGCATGATAGATCAAGTGATCCATATAAAAATTTAGAAAAAGAAAAAACAGGAATGAAAGTAAATGAATATTTGTGGCAAGATGTTGATAAAATTAAACTGACAAAATCAAGCTTTAAAGAATGTTATAAAGAATTAGCAGAAAAATTAAATTTAAAAACTGATTACTTTAAAAAGCTTAAAAAAGCTATGATTATTTGGTCAGAGCTATTTTAATTTATAATATTTAAACAAAATGGAAAATTTTACAATAGGAGCAGGAATTGTTACTTATAATAGAAAAAAGCTTTTTATAGAATGTTTCAATTCTTTATTAAATCAATCATATTCTTTAGATTTTTTATATATTTTTGATAATGCTTCTAACGATGGTACATCAGAATGGATAAATGATTTTTTAAGAAGTTATCATAAAAACAAACCTAAAATTGTTTATCTAAGATCAAATGAAAACGGTGGAAGTTCATTAGGATTTTATGAACTTTCTTTTAAAATGTTTAATGATGGTATTGATTATATTTTAATTACAGACGATGATGTTATTTTTGAAAAAGAATATATTGAAAAATTTTTAAATTATATTAAGCAAGAGCCAGAAATTAAAATTTTTACCTCTGTAATGGTTAAAGATTTTGAGTCAAAAGAAATAAAAGGAAAGTCTCCGATATTTGCAGGAGGAATTATAAATAGAGAAGTTTTTGAAAAATGCGGCTTTCCAAGAAAAGATTTTTTTATTTATTGGGATGATGTTGAGTTTATTATAAGAACAGAAAAAGCTGGATATAAAATAAAAGTTTGTCAAGATATATATTGCATTCATGATCAAAAACCAATTTATCTAAATGCTAAAATCAAAAATATTAATTTTTTTGTCAAGAAAATGGAAATTTCAAATATTAATGAATGGAAATTTTATTATGCATATAGAAATATGGTAATTACTTTAGTAACTCATCAAAAATGGAATGATTTATCTATAAAAATTTTGAAATCATTTATAAAATCAACTTTTTTTATATTAATCGGCGAGTTTAAGAAGGCTTTTTTAATTTTTTGGGGGTTAAAAGATGGATTTTTAATGAAGACAGGAAAAAACGAGAAAGTTTTTAAATTTTAACTTAAAATATATTTATTTTTAAACTATGCATTTAATTAAAAAATCAATTTTTATTTTAAAAAATTATGGGCTGAAAACTTTTGTTAAGAAAGTTATTAGATTTCCAATAAATAGAATAAATCTTTTAAAACAAAAGAAAGCAGAAGAAAAAGCAAAGAAAGATTTAGAAAAAGTAATCCAAATATTAAAATCATTTTCTTCTAATAACCCAGAAGAAATTTTTGATTTTGGTTGGGATTTTTATAGTGGTTTAATAAGGCCCATGCAAATAAAAGAGGAGTTTATTGAATTTTTAAAAATTTTTCAAGAATTAAACCCAAAATATATTTTAGAAATTGGTACAGCCAATGGCGGAACATTATTTTGCTTTTGTAAATTAGCAAGAGATGATGCCACCATAATTAGTATTGATTTACCAGGGGGTTCTTTTGGTGGTGGTTATCCAGAATGGAAAATTCCTTTATATCAAGCATTTACTAAAGAAAATCAAAAACTTTATCTATTAAGAAAAGATTCTCATAGAGAAGAAACCTTAGAAGAAGTTAAAAAAAATTTAAATGGAAATCAATTAGATTTTTTATTTATCGATGGGGATCATAGTTACGAAGGAGTTAAAAAAGATTTCGAAATGTACTCACCCTTAGTCGGAAAAGGAGGAATTATTGCTTTTCATGATATAGTAAATAATGACCCAACCAGATCAGACATACAAGTTCCTAGATTTTGGATGGAAATAAAAGATAATTATTTATATAAAGAAATTATTTTAGATAAATTAAATTATGGTATAGGTATTTTGAAAATTTAAATTTATATGATTAATTTAAATAAAAAATTATCAATAATAATTTTAACTTATAATTCAGAAAATGATATAAAAGATTGCCTTGATTCTTTATTAAAAAATTTTGATTCCGAAAAAGGAGAAATAATTATTTGGGATAATAATTCTCAAGATAAAACGATAAATATACTCAAAAATTACGAAAATTTTCCATTTATTAAAATAATTTATCATAATAAAAATATAGGGTTTGCTTTAGGCAACAATGAGGCATCAAAATATGCGAAAGGAAAATATATTTTACTTTTAAATTCAGATACAGTTTCAGATTTTAAAGTTTATGAAGAATTAATAGAATATGCTGAAAAAAATAAGAACATTGGTGTAATAGGACCCAAATGCATTGATGAATTAGGTGTTACTCAAGAATCTTTTGGATATGAATTTTCAATATTGAAAGAAATTTTTGGAAAAATATTTATGTCTTTGTATTTGGAAAAAATTTCTATAATAAAATATCTAAAAAATAAATTTTTATATAAAAATAAACCAGTAGAAGTTGATTGGGTTGGAGGTGCATGCGCTTTAATAAGAAAAGACTTATGGGATAAAATCGGAGGTTTAGATGCTAATTTTTTCTTTAGTAATGGTGATATGATTGATTTTTGCTATCAAGTAAGAAGGCTCGGTTATAAATGTATTTATTATCCATTGGTTTCAATAATTCACAAAGGGAGTAAAATTGTGACAAGAGATTTAGAAACAAGAATATTGGGTTTAAAAAATGGTTACTTGGGATCTTTATATTTTTTACAAAAGCATCAAAAAAGTATAGCTTACATTTACTTAACTAAATTTGTTTATATTTTAATTTCTTTATTTAAAGGTATATTAGCATTGTTTCTGATTCCTTTTAATAAGAAATTTAAGGATTTATCTTTAAGTCATCTTTATATTAGCCTCTTTCTTTGTAGAAAATTTTTTAATAATAATTTTTAAAAATTTTTTAAAAATGAAGATAATTATTGTATCACCATCAAAAAATAATAGAGTCGGAGGCGTTGAAAGATATTGCTGGCTTTTAAAAGATGTTTTAGAAAAAGAAAAATTTGAAGTTGAAATTATTGGCAAAGAAGATGTAGAAAATTCTTTAGTCTATAAAATTTTTAAAAAAATTCCTGGAATAAATTTGATAGTTTTGGGATATTTATTGGGTAAATATGCTGATAAATTAAACCCAGATTTAGTTATTACTAACGGACCTTATGGATTTAGTACAGAGTCTAAATCAATTAATGTAGAGCACGGTACTTTTGCTCGAGCTTCAGATAGAATGGATAAAAACAATATTTTTAAGAAAATAATTAGAAAATATTTATGGGGATATTTTGAAAAAATAGCAGTTAAAAAAGCTAGAAAGGTTGTTGCCGTATCTAAAGAAACAAAAAAGTCGATAGAAAAATATTATAAAAGAAATGATGCTATAGTAATTTTAAATGCAGTAGATACAAATCTTTTTACTAAAGAAGATAAATTAAAGTCTAAAAATTTTTTTAATTTACCAATAGATAAAAAATTAGTTTTATTTGTTGGAAGATTAAGTTATGAAAAATCTCCTGAAATAATTTATGAATTAGCAAAAAGATTTGAAAAAGAAGGTGTTAATTTTGTTTTTGCTACGGACAGAGTTTTAAATTGGAATTTAAAAAATACTATTTTTTTATTAAATATTTCAAATGAAAAATTGCCTTATTTATATTCGGCTTGTGATGTTTTTATTTTACCATCAAAACATGAAGGGTTTGCGTATACTTTAATTGAGGCAATGTCTTGTGAAATGCCTTTTGTAGTTTCAAAAGTAGGGGGGGCATTAGAAATTTATGAAAAAATACCGGAATTTAGAAAATTTATTTTAGATAATTTGAACACAGACGAATTTTATAATAAAATTAAAGAAATTTTAGAAATGAGCGAATTAGAAAAAAATAAATTATCTAATTTAGCAAGAAAATTTGTTTTAGAAAATTGTTCGTTGGAGATTTGGAAAGAAAAATGGATAGAATTAATAAATAAAATTAAAATAAAATGAACCAAATAGATATAATTATTCCAACAAGAAACAGAAAAGATGTTTTGTTAAAAGTTTTACCTTCTTATTTGAATCAAAAGTTTTTAAATAAGGTTATTATTGTTGATGATGCTGGAGAAGATAATTTAAAAGAAGTAATAGAAAAGTTAGAAGATGATAGAATTGTTTTTATAAGAGTTGATAAAAGAGTATATTTACCAGCAGCAAGAAATATTGGTGTTAAAAATTCTTCTGCTTCATATATTTTTATGGGAGAAGATGACGTTATTTTAGATGATAACCATCTAGAGATTTTATTAAATGAAATGAAAGAATTTAACGCAGATTTAATTGCTGGAAGAAGAATTTATTTATTTGAAAATCAAACATTAAAAGAGGCAAAAGAATTTGCAGATAAAGATAAGGGTCCTATTTTTAAAAGATTTCCTTTTGAGGGATATTTTGAAAGATTTTTAGATAAAGCGATTGAAGTTAAATTTTTACATTCCAATTCTTTAATTAAAAGAGAAGTTTTTGATAAAGTTTTATACGATGAATGCTATAAAGGCAATTCTTTTCGGGAGGAACTAGATTTTTATTTAAGATGTTTAGATGCTGGATTTAAAATGGTTTTAATTCCGGATACGCTTTGTTATCATTTAAAATCTTCTAAAAACAAAAAAGGAGGCGCACGAATGCAAAGATTTAAATATGAATATTATGTTTGGAAAAATACTTTATATTGTTTTTTAAAAAATAAAAAAATTTTTAAAAAACATTTTAATATTAGGTTTCCATTTTTATATGCTTGGCTGACACTTTTTGCAAGATATCCTTATGCAATTTTTAGGAGAATCATATGGAAACTAAAAAAATAATAATTTTTCTGCACAAGTTTCCTTATCCGCCAAAAGATAGTACTAAATTAAGAATTTTTGAATGTGTTATTAAACCGTTAAAAGAATTAGCTGATTTAGAATTTTTAATTGTGACATGGGAAAATCCAAGCAAAGAAGAAATAGATTATTTAGAACAATTTGGAAAAGTAAATTTATTTAATTATCCAAAATTTAGATTTATTTTAAATGCTACGCGTGCATTTTTTAATTTTAGGCCCTTTCAAACAGAAATGTTTTATTTCAAAAATGCTGATAGATTATTTAAAAGATTAATTGAAAACGCTTCTGCCGTTTATGTTCATACAATTAGATTAGGAAAATATTTAGAAAATTTAAATGAAAATGATAGAAATAAAATTTTGTTAGATTTTAATGATTCCATTGCTTATCATTATTTAAATTTTTGGAAATATTACCCCTTATTTTTACGACCGATTTTTTTATTTGAAGGATTAAAAATCAAATATTATGAGAAAAAGATGATTAAATTATTAAAAAACTTTTCTTCGGTATATGAAAGAGATAAAGAATTTATTTTAAAGGAGGTTGAATTGAATAAAGAAAAAAATTTTTATATTACAGGGACAAATTTTAGGAACATAGATAATTTAGAAACAAATAAAGAAATAGATGAAAATATTATAACTTTTATGGGAAACTTAAGGTATTATCCAAATTATGAAGGTATAAGTTATTTTTTAAAAAACATTTGGCCAGATATTAGCAAAAAATTTCCTGATTTAAAGCTTTACATAATTGGTCAAGGTGAGGAAAAATTAAAAAATAAGTTTAAAAATTTAAAAAATATTATTTTTACTGGTTTTTTAGAAAATCCATACGAGATTATTCAAAAAAGCTTATGTTTTATTTCTCCTGTTCGTATTGGAGCAGGAATTCAAGGAAAAATTATTGAAGCAATGAGTTTGGGTAAATTGGTTATCGCTTGTTTAAATAATGATTATTTATATTCTTTTAAAAACGGAGAAAACATATTAGTAGTCAAAAAAAATATTCCAGAGGAATGGATTAATTTGATAAGATGGATTAAAAAAAATCGCGATGAGGCTGAAAAGATAGAAAAAAAAGCCCAAAAATTTGTTATTGAAAATTTTTCTTCAGAAAAAATAGGAAAAATATATAAAACGATTTTCGAAAATTTGTTAAAAAATTAAAAATGTGGTTTCAAAATATTTCTAGAGAAATAATTAAAAATTTATTAAAAATGATTTTTTGTTATAATTAAAGAAAGGTCGAAGTTTGAAAAATTAAAAAATGAAAAAATTAATATTTATTTCTTTATTTTTTATAGTTTTTAGTTTTGCTTTTGCTCAAGCTGTGCCAGTTGATGCTAATCTTTTAAGGCAAATTGCTGATCTCTTACAAGGATTAATTCAAAAAGGTCAAATTCAAGTTCCAGCTTCTCTTA
>DAINRM010000015.1:0-3865 GCA_036741875.1 Patescibacteria group bacterium
CAGAACTTACATTAATTAAAACATCAACAAATGGCGGAGCGTAACCAAAAATGGAAATAAAGTCCCCTTTCTTAACTTCTAATTTATCAACATCAATAGTTGGTGAAAGTAAAATATTTCCTGCTGTAATTGTCTGTCCTGCTTCTAATTTAGTAGGAAAAGTATATAAACTACTTCTTCTCCCATCTTTATCTTCTGAATATAGAGTAAATAAATAATTTCCTGGAGATAAATTATCTAAAGTAAAAGAAAATTTAGCATCGTCTCCGGCAATAGTTTTCGCTCTTATAACTCCATCAGACATTAAGGTTACCTCACTTTTAGGTTGAGCATAACCAGAGATAATTATTTTTCCATATTGAGTGACAAAAAAGCCACCGCCTCCACCGCCCCCACCAGAAGGAGGAGCAAGTATGCAACCACTAAAATTTAAAGTACAATCAGCATTACAACTTAAACTTCCTCCTGAATAACCGAAATTAAAACAAGTTTGCCCTCCAAAATCACTTCCATCGCATTGTTCCCCTATTTCTTTAATTCCATTACCACATATCCCTGGAACAATTGCTGTTACTGTAACTGAAGCACTTTTAATTTTTTGAAAAACAAAAAAAGATATTAAGATTATGAAAATAAAAATTGATATTTTTAAAATTTTTCTCATTCATTATTTTCTTTATTCAAGACTCCTTGCGTTTGTTTTAGTGCTTTTCTAATAATATATTCATTGTATTTTCTTATAAGTCTCGGTAAAACAAAAATTATAAAAATAAGAATAATAAGGATAACAAGAATTATTTTAATTGGCAACATAAAAAACCAATAATTAAAGGAAAGGCTTTTGTTTTGATTTAAACCATAATAAATATTAAATTTAGCCTTATAAGGTCCAAAAGCAAAATTAGTTTTCCACTCATTTTCGAAACTTTTTTCTTTGCCAGGTAAAATTTGTAATTCTCGTTCGTTAACTCTCAAATTAGCCACTAATTTTCCTAAAATATTGCTAATTTCAACTTCTCCAGTTGGTCTTACATAAGTATTACCCTCGTTTTTAATTTTATAAGAAAACTTAACAGGAAAATCAAAATAAACCCTTTTAGCTTGAAATTCTGAAATAGAAATTTTATCAATTCTATTTCCAGAAACATTAATATAAACTAAACTTAAAACATTAACGCCGATAGCAATTCCTCTCCCTTTTTGCTTAGCAGGTAAGGTACCAAAACCAATAGCCAAAAAATGCCCTCCAGGAGGTGCATCTTTAGGAACATTAATAATTACAGGAACCTCAATCATTTCTCCTGGCGGAGCAGAAACTTTTTCAGGAATTTTTACCCATTCTCTTTCCGGAGCGTCTTCAACCCAAATTTTTGTTCCTCCTTCATCTTCAGTAAATCCTTTAACAACAGAATAGAGATAAGCAGCTGTTTCTCCATCATTTCTTGTATAAATAGAAAATTTAATTTCATCTCCAGGATTAACGTTAAATTCAACTTTGGCAGGAGCTATAGTTAAAGCATAAGAAAAATTAAAAACTAATAAATTTGTACCTAAAATTATTAACAAAATAATAGGACCTTTCCCTATTAATTTCTTCATCTATTAATATCTAATTTTCAATTTAATTTATTTAAAAATTTTAAAATTAATTAATTTGAAACACAATTATAAGTTATCGTATCTTGATAAGAACCAGCAGGAGTTAAACCGCTAACCGCTGCTTTATGAGTGACAACAATCTGTCTATTAGCAACAGGTTGTGATGAGGAAGCTAATTGAATTGTTGTTGTTGTTAATCCTCCAACAGTGTTTCCTGTTTGATTATACCTTGGATTCAAAGTTAAAGTTCCCCCTGAGCCAGCAGTAGTTGTTGTCGCTTGAATGCCATAACCCTCTGTTCCTGCAGCTAAGGTCGCTGTTGCTGGAAAACCAGCAGCAGGAGAAGGAATTAAATAAGAAGCAGAAGAATTCCAAAGACCCGGTTGAGACCCAGAACCGACATCATTTATTTGAACTTGACAACCAGCTGCAGGGTTGCAGGAAACAGTTGTCGTTACATTAGGAGAGGAAGTATAAACAGCATTTGTATCAATTGTCCCAAAGGCAGTTGTTGTAGTTGAGAGAGTACAAGTAACAGAAGTTGTGACTGTAGCAGTTACAGTAACATTAGTTTGGGCTTGAGCTAAATAAATAAAAGATTCAAAAATAAAATAGCCCATTAAAACAGAAATTAAAACTAACACTCCTTTAGTTAAATTTTCCATTTATTTTTATATTGTTTTTACTAATCTAATTTCGACCTTATAGTTCTTTTTTTAAATTTTAACATAAAAAATTAAAAAAAAAGTCAAATTATCCACAATCACAAAAGAGAACAAGTATAAGTTATTGTATCTTGATAATTGCCCGTAGGAGCCAAAACAGAAACACTTGCTTTATGCTTGATATTTATTGTTGCATTACTTACTGCAGAAGAAGAAGTCGCTAAAACAACATTATTTAAAGAAAGCCCACCAACATCATTTCCTGTTTTATTATATTTAGAATTTATAGAAATTAAAGAGTTAGTTGTTGTTGCTTGAATGCCATAGCCATCAGAACCAGCTGAAAGAGTAGCATCTTGAGATAAAATCAAATAAGTAGGTGAAGTTGATTTGTAAAGTCCAGGGTTAGTACCATTGCCGGTATCTTTAACATCAATTTGAAATCCACCGCTTGAAGTAATGGTAATGGTTATATCAGGAGTAGAAGTTGAAACTGCTGATGGCGATAAAGCAGAAAAAGAGGTTGAGGTAGCTGAAAGAGTGCAGCTTATTCCAGGAGCAGGAATAGCAGATTCACTCCACTCAATAGCAAATCTAAAAACAACATTAGTATCACCAGCTGCCTGTTCTTGATATAAAGCTAAACCTTCTCCTGGATTTAAAATTAATTCATCTTGATAAATGATTAAAATTTCGTAATCACCATAAGCTTGGTTAACTGCACCAGGGACAGTTACTCCTAATATTCTTGAGTCAGTAATACCCGAAAAAGTAACTGTTGGATTAGTTGTTCTTATTTCAGCTGTTGTTGTTGCGGTACCAGAATGTTTTTTAGGAATATAATCTGGTAAAATTTGTGTTCCACCTGAAGTAGAAGTTATTCTTCTAACTGTTGCTGGAATATAACCTGGTGCAGTTAAAGCACCGGTTCTATTTGCTCTTATTTCAATTCTTTTCACTACATAATTTTTATTTGAATTAGAAGGATTAAAGATAGTTGCATAAACATAACCAGCATCTAGGCTTCCAGTTACAGGACCTATCGACATTAAATATTCTCCTTGAGAGTTTGGAGTTATAGTTACCTCCTGCCATTCAACTAAAATTTTAACTCTAAAATTAGCATTTCCGGCTGCCTCTTGATATAAAGCAATTCCTTCTCCAGGTTGTAAAATTATTCTTTCATCATTTTCGAATAAGAGTTCTTTATAACCAGTGATTGAAGGAGCGGCAACTGCGCCAGCAGCTCCAGGAGTAGTAACACTAACTAATCTTGAAGCAGTATCTCCAGCAAAAGTTACTGTCACTCCAGTTCTTCTAATATCTAAAACTGAATTTGAAGATCCTGTATGTTTTTTAGGAATATTTGCAGCTGTAATTTGTGTTCCACCAGAAGCAGTGTTTATTCTTCTTAAGGTCATTGGAATATAAACAGCAGCTCCAGTTGTATCTATCCTTATGCTTATTCTTTTAATTACTGCTGTTTTCCCAGAATTAACAGGATTAAAAAATGAAGCATAAACATAATTTGCTGCAGTTGAACCGTTGATAGGACCAGGATCAATAATATATTCATTTTGAGCTGTAGGAGTATTAGAAGT
>DAINRM010000016.1:0-3515 GCA_036741875.1 Patescibacteria group bacterium
AATCCCCATTCTTCCCAAACCCACCCAGCAAAAAATCGCAGATTTAGTCCAAAAATCTCATGAAGCCAGAAAGAGAGCAAAACAACTTTTAGAAGAGGCAAAAAGAAAAGTTGAAAAATTAATTGAAGAATAATTTAAAAAGTGTAATAAAATAATATCTGAAGGGTCACTGATTTATTTTTAAAAATTTAAAAATGGAAAATCAAAATCCAACTTGTGGATGCGATTGCTGCGGTCATGAAGAAGGTTTTTGCAATTGTGGTTGCGGATGTTGTTCTGAACCCTCAGAAGAATCAGAAGAATAAATAATTTTAATTTTGTATGGATTTTAAATTTAAAAAAGAAGATTTGGGAATTTATATTTTACGTTTAGGATTAGCAATTGTTTTTCTTTATTTTGGAATTTCTCAGATTTTAGATCAATCAAGATGGATATATTTAGTACCTGATAGATTTTTTAATTTTTATATTAATGAAATTTTAAAGTCAAAGTTAGTTTTTGTTAATGGAATTTTTGATGTAATTATTGCCCTTTCTTTGCTTTCAGGAATTTTTCTAAAAATATTTTCTATTTTAGGTTTTTTTCATCTTGTTTCGATTACGATTTTTTCTTTAGGTTTTGAGCCAAGTGGTATAAGAGATTTAGGATTAGCTTTTGCTATGTTATCATTATTTTTCTTAAGTAGAAAATAGGATTTTAATTAAAAAATGAATAAAAAATTTATTTTATTAGGCATAATAGGTATAATTATTGTCTCATTTATTATTGGAGGATTTGTTTATTTAAATAAAAAAGATGTTAATGTTTTAAAAGAAAAGCAGGGAATTAAACAAGAAGATGTAAATTTAGCAGAAAATCAAAAAACAGAAAATCAAGTTCAAAACAAAAATACTTATGAAGAAACTCAAGAAGTTACTCCAGAATCTGAAAAAACATTTACAATGGCTGAAGTTGAAAAACATAATTCAAAAGAAAGTTGTTGGTCAGTTATTAGAGGAAAGGTTTATGATTTAACAGATTGGATTAATAAACATCCTGGTGGTGCTGATAAGATTTTAAACATTTGTGGTAAGGATGGAACAGAAATTTTTGAAAAAGTTCATGGAGGCAAAGAAAAACCAGAAAATGCTTTAAAAAACTTTGAAATTGGAGTTTTGAGTAATTATTAAATAAAATGGTATATCAACTTTTAATCTTAATTTCAGCCTTAAGTGATTTTTTGTAACAAGACTATAATTAATTTAGTTAAATAGAAATGTTATAATAGTGATTATGATATATAAATAACAAATAATAAAGATGAGGGTTTTAATCTTAAGTATTATAAAAAGTAAAGCGTTTTATATTATTTTAACAATTGTAATAACAGGCGGATATTTCAGTTACTATAAATTTTTTAAAAAAGAACCTATCAAATATATTTTAGATGAAGTTACCAAAGGAAATTTAGAAATTAAAGTTTCAGGAAGCGGAGAAATCATTCCTCTAAAAGAAATTAGTATTAAATCAAAAGTAAATGGAGAAGTTGTTTCTTTAAATGCTAAAGAAGGCGATATAGTTTATAAAGGTCAAATATTAGCTAAAATAGATAGCAAAAATTTAGAAAAAGCAATTAGTGATCAAGAAATATTAATCAAAAATTTAGAATTAGCTATTGAATCAGCAAAATTAAATTTAGAAAAACTAAACTTCCAATATCAAAATACTTTAAGAGGAGATGATTATAAAAAATTGTTAAGTCAAGGAATTTTAGTTTTAAATGATTTTTATAGTTTTTATCCAAAATTTATTGAAGATTTAAGAAAAATTTATTTTTATAAAGATTTTGAAAATTATGATAATAATTTAAAATACTATGAAAGCTATAACCCCTCCTTTTCAGGTAAAAGTCAAAAATTAGAATTTAATTACAACATTTTAAAATCAAAATATATTGAACTTTCTGAAAATTTTAAAAATATTTCAAGCCAAAATGAAGCAAAAGAGAAAATTATAAAAGATTCTTATGATTTAGTTTTATTAAGTTATGATTTGGTCAATGAGGGTAGAGAAATGGTAAGATATTTAAAAGAAGATTTAGTTTTAAAAAATGCCACCCATGAAAAACAAAATATTATTGAAAATCACTATCAAAAACTAACAAACTATTTAAATGTTTTAGGACAATACAAACAAAATTTATTAGATGTTATTTCTAAAATTAACAGTTATCGTGATATTGTTGATAATTATGAATTTGATAAAAGAAATTTAGAGCTAACTATTAGACAAAAAGAAATAGACCTAGAGCAAGCAAAGAAAAAACTTAATGATTTAAAAAACGATTTGAATGATTATTATATTACAGCACCCCTTGATGGAATTTTAGCTACCTTTGATATTAAAAAGGGGGACTTAATTGTTTCAAATCAAGTTATAGGTAAAATTATAACTAACCAAAAAATTGCGAAAATCTCTTTAAATGAAATAGATGCTGTTCAAGTTAAAGCCGGACAAACAGCAATTTTAACTTTTGATGCTTTACCTGATCTTAAAATTAAAGGAAAAGTAATTGAGATAAGTACGATTGGCAACGAAGAGCAAGGAGTAGTTAGTTATGATGTAAAAATTTCTTTAAATGAAGAAATAAACAAAATTAAACCCGGTATGTCTGTTAATGCTGAAATTATTATTGATAAAAAAGAAAATGTTTTAATAATACCAAATTCTGCAATTAAAAGCGATGAAGAAAGTAAATATGTAAATGTAGTTAGAAATAATAATTTTAAAACAATCAAATCTGATACACCTGTAGAAATTCCAGAGTATTTAATTGAAAAAAGATATATTAAGACAGGTATATCTAATGATGAATTTACTGAAGTTTTAGAAGGACTTAAAGAAGGAGAACTTGTTATTTTAAGAGCTTTAAATAGACAAACAAATCAAAATAGACAACAAACTAATCCATTTTTACCTAGATTACCATTTGGCCAAGAAAGAAGATAATGATAAAACTTGAAAATATTGCTAAAATCTATAAGAATTCAGAAATAGAAACTATAGCTTTAAAAGGTATTAATTTAGAAATTAAAAATGGAGAATTTGTTGCTATTATGGGACCTTCTGGTTCTGGTAAATCAACTCTGATGCATATAATCGGATGCTTAGATAGACCAACTTCAGGAAAATATTTTTTAGAAGATAAAGATGTTTCAAATTTAAATGATGATGAGCTTGCAGAAATAAGAAAAAAGAAAGTTGGTTTTGTTTTTCAAGCTTATAATTTGCTTCCAAGGTTAAGAGTAATCGAACAGGTTGAATTACCTTTAATCTATACAGGTGTAAAATCAAGGGAGAGAAAAGAAAAAGCAATTAAAGCGTTGAACGCTGCAGCTTTCCCTGAAAAATTTTGGTATTATTATCCTAATCAACTTTCAGGTGGAATGCAACAAAGAGTAGCTATTGCTCGAGCTTTAGTTAATGATCCTTTAATAATTTTAGCCGATGAACCTACAGGTAATTTAGATTCAAA
>DAINRM010000017.1:0-3128 GCA_036741875.1 Patescibacteria group bacterium
CCTGCAACCTACTGGTTAAGAGCCAGTTGCTCTACCAATTGAGCTACGGGGGCATGAATATACTTATATTATAAAATATTTAACAAAACAATAATCTTTGATTATTCAATGAAATTTAACTTTATTTTAATAGCAAGAAATTTTTATAGACTTAAATTAATAAAAGTTGATAATATCTTAGCAAAAGCAACATATCTCATCTAATTTAACTCAATATGATTACATTTATCTTGATTTTAATTTTATCAAATAATCAAGAAATAATTTAATCAATGTATTAATTTTGATTTTTATTTAAAGAACAAATTTTTTCTAAAATTAATTTTTGAAGATTATTTAAAGAAATTTCATAACATTTTCTATGACAAATTGAAAAATAATTATGTCCCAATGCTTTAAGATTATTAATACATAAAAAATAATTACCACCTATTTTTAAAGGATTTTTATGAAAAGCAAATGTTTTTTTGCTTTTTATTATTCTTGAATAAATCTCAGAAAAAACCCTGTGTAAAACTACAAGATTGCTTAAGCTTAATAAGGATCTGTTTATTTTTAATATATCTTCGTCTAATAAATTAATATAGTTTTTAAAAGACCTTATATCTAATAACCTCCTTTTTAAAAGTCCATAATCGATAACTACAGAAGAAACACAACTTCTTTTCCAATCAGATATTATGAATCTTCCTTGGTTTTTTAAAATGTGATCATCCAATTTTAGGTTATTATTTACTATTGATAAAGAATCATCAAAGTTATTTTTATTCTTATACCATAAACTTTTATAACTATCTACAAAACAAGATGTAAAAATTTTATTTTTTTCGTAATAAGAAATAATTTCATTTACCGATGTATATGTTTCTGGACTCTTGTTATAATAAATTTCATTCCAGTTTCTTAATGGGAATATTTTTATTATTTCTTCTTTTCTTTCTTCATAAATTCTATATAAAACCTTAAATAAATCCAAGTATATTTTTATTTTCTTATTAAGATTCAAATGTTCTATGGACTTATAATAATATTGTAAGGTTATCATAAAATCTTTCAATCTATATATTTTGAAATATTTAGGAATACCTAGTTCGTTTCTCTTCATATAATTGTATAAAAATTTGCTTTTCACATATTCCTTATACAAAATTGAATTAATTTTATTGTGATATGAAATTTTAGCAAAGTAATAATTTTCATTTCGTGACAAAATTAAACAATCATATGTTTTTATAAAGTCTTTATGAAAAAGACCAGAAAAATGTATTGCTTTTTTTATTTTATATTTTCTATCAAGAAGGAATTTAAGAGCATTAAATCTTTTAAAGTTTATATTTTTCATGTTTATATCTTTCGTAATTTATAAGTAAACTAAAAACTAAATTTATCATAAAAATTTTTTAATATGACAGTTAATATTTTTTCAAAATTTTTGTTACCAAATAATTACTCATATTAATTAAAAACCATAAAAATTTAGATGTTATATTTTTTCAATTTATGTATTCAATAAATTCTTTAAAAATGTTTTAATATCGTATCGCAAAGCAACTTTCTTATAATATTTTGTTACAAAAACGTAACCTATAACTTGTTCAAGAATTGTGTTATTTAAACTAGCGTATTTTAAAAAATTTTCAATCATGCGCTGAGCATAGTTTTTGCGTAATAATTTATATAAATAAGCCCTTTTTTTCTTCATTAATGATAAAGAAAGGCCCCAAGATAATTTATATCGCATTTTGCTTATTGTCCATTTTAAAATATTTTCTTTAGTAGGATGAAAAACAAGGTTATTTTTGTCTGTTCCTATTTCATATAATCTTCCGCTTTCTTTTATGATTCTGATATTTTCAGAAGGCAGTTTATCAAAAACATATGTGTTAAGAAATATGCCCGGCAAAAGAGAAAAAGGAATACTATGGGGAAGATTAATAAGTTTAATTAGAGCTCCACCTCCACCACCTCGTGTATACGGAACATCAAATAAATAAATATTATTTCGTTGGTAAGGAAAGTTAACATAATCATGAAAAATGCTAATATTAAATCTTTCATCAATACACTCTCCGCTAACAAAATATCGTCCTGTTATTAAATCTATTAATAAGTTATCTAAATGGTTATTTGTTTTATTACAGTTCAAAATTTTAGAATCATCATCAACAAGCCATAAATATGATTTTCCCTGTAATGTTGGTGGGAGCAATTTAAATAAAACTAATACGATATTTAAAAAATCACCGTAGTTATATTTTTTAGGAAAATAAATATTTAACACAGTATATTTATTTCCATCTAAAAGTTTTTGTTTTAAAAACGTGCTTTTATTAATAAATCTAATTACCAAAGAATTATTAACAAGATTAGAGTTGTTTAATGTTTTTAATACATTTTTAAAATTTTTATGAGAGACTCTATTGTCGAGAGAATCAATAAAAATTGTCCATACAAAAATATCTGCTTTTTTAATTCTTGCTAATAAGTTTAACTTATTTAAATTTTTCCTTATAAGGAATCTAACTTTATCTTCCAATCGGCTATCTTTTTCACGGTTTTCATTTAAATGAAAATTACCATTAAGAATGTATTTAAATTCTAATCTTTCAGATAAAATTTTGTTAATAATCTCTTTAAGATTTTCATGAATTATATTAACACTTACATATTTCTCCCATAACTTTTTATCTTTTAAAAATAATTCTTTAGCTTCTCTAAAGAGATAATTTAAAAATTTATTATCATGTAAATTAATTATGGTTTTTGTATATTTAATTGTTTTCATTTTTGCACAATTTTTAATAAACGAACAATAATTCAATATCTTCAAAAGCATAGGGGACACCCGTTGGTATCTCCTACGCAACAAGCAAAAAAATAAAAAATTAGTTAATTATAAGCTTCGTTTATTTGCTTAGTTACCCAGTTTACATCATCATCGTTGTGATTAGATGTTGAAGGATTACCTGAAGAATTTGTAGTAGTTGAAGAATTTGTAGTAGTCTGAGGATCTGGCTGTGGTGTGGTGTTTTTTTCCTCCATTTTGTGGTATTAGTTTTTAATTTTTCGACCTTAAAATAAAAATGGCCGGCTCGTGCCGGCCAGGTGGTTTGATTTTATAAATTTTT
>DAINRM010000018.1:0-2396 GCA_036741875.1 Patescibacteria group bacterium
GCCATCATTGATTTTTTTAGCTCCTTTGTTTTTTCAATGATTTTCTCTTGCATCTCCACCGCCTCCTGAATCGTATCAAGAATTTTCACAATTTTTTGCTGAATAGGGAGAGGCGGGAGGGGGATTTCTAGGTTTTCTAAATCATCATTATTTAATGATTTTTGAATAGCCTTATCACTTGCTAAACTATCTTTTAAATCATTAAACCATTTTGATAAAAAAATTTTTTCTAAATATCGTGGGTCCACTTTTTTAGAGTTACATAATATTCCCGCAAATCCGGTTGATAAAATGTATTTATCAACCTCTTCCTTGTTGGCCTCTGTAAAAGAATATACTTTTATTGTATTAATCATCCTTGCAAACCATACTGAGTTTAATCGTGGTTGCATATTAGCTCTAGAGGGTCTTTGTTGATATGTAATTTTACATTCAGGGGCAATAATTTTATTTACTTCAATTGAAGAAGTAGAAAGATATTCTTTCTCTCCTTCAAATCGTTCTACGCCACTTCCTATAATTTCAAAGTATTCTTTATCCCCCAATTTTTTTGTTGGCCAAGTCATAGCTTTGAAACTTTTTTAATTATTTCAATATAATCTTGTGGTATTTCATTATATTCGAGTTCCTGAGCAATAGCTTTTCCGATTCTCCATCTCTTATTTCCTTTTAATAATTCGAAAACTTTTTCTTTCAAATTTGCATTGTCTATTTTGAAATTCTCGTCTTTAATTCCATAACCCCAGTGATCTTTTACAAATTTGATCGTTTCTATTATTTTCTTCAATGTAGCTTCGTTAGAATTTTCAGAAATCATTTTTTCAAAAGGTGGCAATACAAAAATATTATAGTTCTTTAAAGCATCTCTTAATTCCCCATTATCAAGATTTTTTAATTTCTCTATTTCATTGTCTTTAATTAAATTGCTTTCTTTTATCTTTTGTAGAAACGAATTTTTATCATTAAGTTTGTCTTCATCAATAAGAACAACTAGAGGGATATTAATACTTTTTAAAATTTTGGCGAACAACCAGAGTGTGTCACCTTTGCCATTGACAATTGAAACGGAATTGTAATCAAAAGAATAATTTAACTTCTCTTCTTTAATTTTCTTAGAAGCCTCCGGGAAAAATCCTTCTTCCGTGTCCCCTTCCACAACTAAAACTCGTCTAGCAAAAAATATCTCTTCTAAATTACGGCCGTGTATCTCTAAAATTTTCTTTTCAGTTGGGGAAAAATTTATTTTATAGTGTTTTGTTCTATTGTTTTCTTTGTCAATTCTAATAATATTATCTATTTGGGTTATATCAATTAAGCGATCAGAGTGTGTAGTTATAATAACTTGTGAATATTCAGAAAGATTTTTTAAGGAAAATATTAATTGTCTTTGACTGTGAGGATGTAGACCAATTTCCGGCTCATCAATTCCATAAATTATAAATTTTTTCTCTTCATCCATAATATATTTTGCCATTGCCATGAATAATGAAATAATGACTAAGTTTTGGGTGCCTAATCCCTTTTTGCTGACTTCAGAGATATAACCATCATCTATTAAAATCTTCATTTCATTCAGAAAATCAGAATATTTAGTAGAAGCCGGAGTAAGAAAAATATTTCTTATATCTGTTTGATCCTTTGAGATTTCTAACAAATCTGAAATAAGTTCATTTACTTCTTCAATCTCTAAAAGTTTATTTTTCGCTTTATTTATCTCTTCTATTACTTGGTTTAATTTTTCTTGTGGTGATCTTTTAATAATTATTTCTTTAAAATATTTCAACGGAGATTTCCACCTTATTGGAGCGATTTCCATAATATTCCTTAGAGATTTCACTCGAAGAAAAAATAACTTCTTTTCAAAATCCCAATAATATCCAAATGGTTTATTACCATCTTTTTGCTCCCATTTGTCATTTTTTTTAACTTCGAATGAGCCACCATTTTGCTTTGAAAATTGAAATCTTATAGTAACCGAAGAGTTAAATTCTGAATTGATTTCTTTAAGCTCATCACCTTCAATAATAGCTTCTATAATAATTTCTCGATTTTCTTCTCCATTAAAAAAATGGTCTGTGGATGGTTCGAAATTAGGTAAATATACATCGCCCAATAAAAGATCTATAGCTTCCATTATATTTGTTTTACCGGCATTATTTGGTCCAACAATAACATTTAACCATTTATTAAACTCAATAGTTTCATCTTCTATTGATTTAAAATTTTTAATTCTTAACTGTTTTATATAAATCATAATCCATTTAAGATTTTATTTACTCTTTCTTCGATTTTCTTTCTTTTTTCTTCTATTATCATTAAATCTTTTTTAATCTCCTCAATCGGCCTATATTTTTCTTCTTTAATTACGCTAACATATCTTGAAGGGCTTAAGTTAT
>DAINRM010000019.1:0-1977 GCA_036741875.1 Patescibacteria group bacterium
AAATGATTTAACTCAACTTGTTTTAGGAATTGATAGAGATAATGAAATTTTATCAGGAATTGGAGATGAGAGGAATCCTGCGGTTTTAAAAATGATAGAAGAAGTTATTAAAAAATGTAAAGAAAAAAATAAATACATTGGCATCTGCGGACAGGCTCCAAGTGATTTTCCAGAAATTGTTGAATTTTTAGTTAAAAATAGAATAACTTCAATAAGTGTTAATCCTGATGCAGTTATAAAAACAATTAATTTAGTTAAAGAAATTGAAGAAAAATTAAGGTAAAGAGAAAAAATCTTAATTCTTTAGATTATCCCTGTCTTCTTCAAGAGTATTATTAAGAGCTATTTGTAAAAATTTTTGTTTTTTATTTATTATATTTTTAAAGCCACGTTTTTGAAAGTATGAGTTAAAAAGCTATAAAAGTTATATTTTATTCAATTTGCAAAATATCAATAAATTTTGTAATACTTAGAAGATTTTTTTAAAAAATGCTAAAATATTTTTAAGGTGCTTTTATAAATAATAGTTCAGAAAAAAGTAGTATTATTTTAAAAATTGAATTATGAATAAAGTAATTTTGCCACTTGTTTTTTTAATTTTAATTTCAGTATTTATTGCTTCTTTCAATTTAGTTAAAAAGTTTTATAAAGAAGAGAAAATAAAAGAAAATATCAACCTTCAGTTACCTAATTATACATCTGTATGGTGTGAAAGACAGGGAGGTAGACTAGAAATTAGAAAAAATAGGGATGGAAATGAAAGAAGGTTTTGTATTTTTAATGATGGTTCAGAATGTGATGAATTGGATTTTTATTATAGGAAATGTAAAAAGGGAGAAAGACTTTGTAAAGATTTTTGTGGTGATGGAATTTGTCAAGAAATAGTTTGTATGTCAATCGGTTGCCCTTGCCCAGAAAGTAAAGAAAGTTGTCCAAAAGATTGCGAAAAAAAGCCAGAAATTTCTTGTGCCAAAGAAGAAGAAAAAGTAAATAGAAATCCTTTAATTGGACCAACTAATCAAAAATGTTGCGAAGGTTTGATAGAAGTAAGAGAAAGTAAATCGTATAGTGTTTGTAAAAAAGCTTTTACTGTTTTTCTTTATTACTACAATCCAGAAAAAGATAAAGATAAATCAGGAAATATAAAATGTTCAAAGGATGGCTTAATACCAATTGAAAGACAAGTTCCTGTTTCTGAAAATATAATTAAAGATACAATAGAACTTTTATTGAAAGGGAAGGACAATCTTACAGAAAAAGAATTATCTCAAGGAATTACCACCGAATTTCCTTTAGATGGTTTCGAGTTAAAGTCTGTAAATTTAAAAGAAGATGGAACCTTGATTTTAGAATTTAACGATCCTTTGAATAAAACAATTGGAGGAGCTTGCCGAGTTGGGATTTTATGGTTTCAAATTGAAGCTACAGCCAAGCAATTTCCTAAAGTGAAAGAAGTTAAGTTTTTACCAGAAATCCTTTTCCAGCCATAGTCTTATTAAAGAATAAATATTAAAAATTGGCAAAAATAGCAAGAATTAAATCTTAAGATAATAATTTATTCCAGATAGTACAAAAAATTAATAATAAAATCCTTAAAATGTTTGATAAAAATATCAAAAATTTTTTCATAAAAAATTCCGCACAAGATAATTGTAGTTTGTTTATAATTTTCTTTTAAAATTTAATTAATAATGCAAATTGAAGATATAAAAGTTAATAAAATTTTAGATTCCCGGGGAGAATGGACAATTGAAGTCGAGATTTTAAGCGAAGGAATAATAGAAAAAGCTAGTCTTCCTTCTGGAAAAAGTAAAGGAACTTATGAAGCAGTTTATTTAAGCTATGAGGAAATACAAAAAAATTTAAAAGATTTTTTAGAAGAAGCACAAAATAAAGATTTTAAAACATCAAAAGATTTTGATAATTTTTTAATTGAAAGAGCAGGGAAGAATAAAGAAAAATTAGGAGCTAATTTTA
>DAINRM010000020.1:0-1208 GCA_036741875.1 Patescibacteria group bacterium
TTAATGATCCTTTAATAATTTTAGCCGATGAACCTACAGGTAATTTAGATTCAAAAACAGGAGAAATAGTTTTAGATACATTTCAAAGATTAAACTTTGAGCATAAAAAAACTATTGTTATTGTAACTCATGAGGAATACGTAGCTAAACATGCAGAAAGAATAGTTTTAATCAAAGATGGAGAAATTATTGATGATTTTAAGATGAAAGATAGAATCATAATTAATAGTCATAGTAAAAAATGAATTTTTACGATTTATTAAAAGAGGCTTTTAGATCAATTTTGTCTAATAAATTAAGATCAGGTTTAACAATTTTAGGAATTATTATTGGTATCACAGCGGTAATTGCTATGCTTTCAATTGGTGAAGGCGCAAAAAAACAATTAGCGCAAAATGTTGAAAATTTAGGAGCAAATCAGTTAAATGTTCTTCCTGGATTCATTCAACCAGGAAGAGGTATCGTTTCCGCTGGGAGAGGAACAGCTCAAAGTTTGAAAATGAAAGATGTAGAAGTAATTAGAAAAATTGAAGGAGTTAAAGCTGTTTCTCCAGAAATTAATAGAAGATTTCAAGTTGTTTCCTCAATAGGTAAAAACACAAATGTTTTAGTTATTGGTGTTACCCCAGAATATTTAATAGTTAGAAATTCAAGAGTTGAAAGGGGTTCATTTTTTAAAGAAAATGATTTAAATAAAGTTGCTGTTTTAGGTCCTACTGTTGCTGAAGATTTGTTTGGCGAAGAAGATCCGATTGGAAAAACAATAAGAATTAATAAAGTTAACTTTAAAGTCATCGGTGTTTTAGAACCAAAAGGAAGCATCGGATTTATTAATGCTGATGAAGTTATTTTAGTGCCATTAATAGTAATGCAGAAAATTTTAGTTGGTTCAGAATATTTATCTTTAATTGCTGTGCAAGCAGAAAGTCCTGAATTAGTTGAAAAAGTTAAAGATGATATAATTAATGCTCTTTTAAAAGAGCATAGAGTTTCTCCCGAAAATCAGGATTTTTCTGTTATTGCTGCTCAACAATTTTTAAATGCTTTTAATAATTTAATTAACACAATGACAATCTTTTTAGCCTCGATTGCAGCTATTTCCTTAGTTGTTGGTGGAATAGGAATCATGAATATGATGCTAACCTCAGTTACAGAAAGAATAAAAGAAATTGGTCTAAGAAAAGCAATTGGGGCAAAAAAGAAAGAAA
>DAINRM010000021.1:0-1208 GCA_036741875.1 Patescibacteria group bacterium
TTAATGATCCTTTAATAATTTTAGCCGATGAACCTACAGGTAATTTAGATTCAAAGACAGGAGAAATAGTTTTAGATACATTTCAAAAATTGAATTTTGAATATGGAAAAACTATTGTTATTGTAACTCATGAAGAATATGTAGCTAAACATGCCGAAAGAATAATTTTAATTAAAGATGGAGAAATAATTGATGATTTTAAAGTTAAAGATAGAATAATAATTGACGGACATATTTCAAAATGAGTTTTTATGATTTAATAAAAGAAGCTTTGAGATCGCTTTTATCTAATAAATTAAGATCGGGTTTAACAATTTTAGGTATTATTATTGGAATTACTGCTGTAATTGCTATGCTTTCAATTGGTGAGGGAGCAAGGAGACAATTAGCGCAAAATGTTGAAAATTTAGGAGCAAATCAATTAAATGTTCTTCCTGGTTTTATTCAACCAGGAAGAGGGCTTGTATCGGCTGGGAGAGGAACAGCTCAGAGCTTAAAAATGAAAGATGTTGAAGTTATTAGAAAAATTGATGGAGTAAAAGCTGTTTCTCCAGAAATTAATAGAAGATTTCAAGTTGTTTCCTCTTTAGGGAAAAACACAAACATTTTAGTTATTGGTGTTACACCTGAATATTTAATTGTTAGAAATTCTAAAGTTGAAAAAGGTTCTTTCTTTAAAGAAAATGATTTAAACAGAGTTGCTGTTTTAGGGCCAACAGCTGCTGAAGATCTATTTGGAGAAGAAGACCCTATTGGCAAAACAATTAAAATTAATAAAGTTAGTTTTAAAGTAATTGGTGTTTTAGAAGCAAAAGGAAATGTTGGTTTTATTAATGTTGATGAAGTTGTTTTAGTTCCTTTGATTGTAATGCAAAAAATATTAACGGGTTCAGAATACCTTTCTATTATTGCCGTTCAAGCAGAAAGTTCAGAACTAGTTGATAAAGTTAAAGATGATATAACGAATGCTCTTTTAAAAGAACATAAAGTTTCTCCTGAAAATCAAGACTTTTCAGTTATAGCTGCGCAACAATTTTTAAATGCCTTTAATACTTTAATTAGAACAATGACAATATTTTTAGCTTCAATTGCTGCTATATCTTTAATTGTAGGAGGAATCGGAATCATGAATATGATGCTTACTTCTGTAACGGAAAGAATAAAAGAAATTGGTCTAAGAAAAGCAATTGGGGCAAAAAAGAAAGAAA
>DAINRM010000022.1:0-1108 GCA_036741875.1 Patescibacteria group bacterium
CTACATCAGCCAACTTATTATACATTTCACCTAAATTAGCATTTTTTCCTCCAACCAAAGCAATATCTTTTGCTGAAATTTCATCAAAAAATTTTATATACTTCATTATAATTCTAAGAGTAATAAATTAATTAATTCCTAATCTTTTTATTATAAAATAAAATATAAAAATTACAATGACAGAATTGCAAGCAATAATTTTAGGAATAGTAGAGGGTATAACTGAATTTTTACCCATTTCTTCTACTGCTCATCTTATTTTAGTTTCGAAATTTCTTAAAATTCCTTCAGATGAATTTATTAAATTTTTCGATGTTTTTATCCAATCAGCTGCAATTTTAGCTATTATTATTTCTTATTTTAAATATATTTTTCAAAATAAAAAATTAATTTTTATGATCTTGATTTCTTTTTTTATTACTGCTTTTATCATCATTCCTTTTTATAAGATAATAAAGAGCGTCTTTTTTGAAAGTATTTCATTGATTATTTTTAATACTATTATTATCGGTATTTTAATACTTTTAGTTGAATATGCTATCGGCAAAGGTAAATTAAAAAATTATAAAAGTTTAGAAAAGCTTAATTACAAAGAAGCAATTTTAATTGGTATTTTTCAAAGTTTATCGATGATGCCAGGCATTTCAAGAGCAGGAATTGTTATTTTAGCTATGCTTTTATTAAAATATAAAAGAGAAGATTCAGCAATTTATTCTTTCTTGCTTTCAGTGCCAACTATAATCTCTGCTGGCATTTTTGATCTTTATAAAACCAGCATTCAAGATTTTTCTATAATTCTTAATAATATAGAACCACTCATTTGGGGATGTCTTTTTTCCTTCTTTTCTGCATTAATAGTTGTCAAATTTTTCATAGAATATCTAAAAACTCACACTTTCAAAATCTTCGGCTGGTATAGAATATTGTTAGGAATAATTTTGATTTTAGTTTTTGGTTTGGGATAAAGCTTGTATATCGATAGTTTATTTTAACAATTTAACCCTATAGCTGGCTAAAAGTTTTTCCTTTTCTTGGAATTCGGGATCGAATTTTTTAACCAACAGCCAAAATTCTTTTTTGTGATTTCTAATGATTAAATGACACATTT